>NZ_JBYCKY010000548.1:0-2597 GCF_057473605.1 Mycobacterium sp. TH-M82
CTCGTCGGTGAATGTCGGGGACGTGGCACCGTGACGAACCGCGAATTATGCGAACCTTTCGAGCCAGGTCGTCAGCGCGTATAACGCACCATAAGTTCCGATCGCGATCGCGAGCACCGTGGCCAGTCGCCACCGCAGTCGCCGGATACCGGCGATGCTGCACTGATCGCGTCGCCGCAACGTGTTCCAGGCAAGCAGCACCAGCACACCCAGCCCGCCCAGGCGGAACCACCACGCGTAATTACCGTAAAGGTTGTTGGTCCACGCCAATGCCGTTGTAGCGCTGATGATTCCGAAGAGCGCCAGCACGGTTGGGCCAGCACAGCAGAGGATACCGACCAGCCCACCGGTGATGCCGATGCGCCATATCGGCAGCGCGTTGTTCGTTGTCGAGCGGCGTTTCCGGGCGAGATCCTCAGTTACTGTCCGCTTCACGTTCTGCTGTCGCATCGCGACATGTTGCTGCCCAGCCAGTCGATCACGCGGTGTGCGAAACCCTTGCGATACACCCTCGGGTTCGCCTTCGACGGTCACACCGTTCCAGAACGCAACGTGGTTTTTGATCCGGCGCGCCAATGGACTGGGGCGTGGGTAGTACCAGGCGGCGTCCGGGTTCACCTCCCCGTTGGCGGTGACGCCGTAGTAGCGAGCCAGGCCCTTCCACGGGCAGATGGATTTGGTCGGGCTGTCAATGAAATGCTCGAGGTGCAGCGACTCGGGCGGAAAGTAGTGATTGCCCTCCAGCCGGACGGTTCGCCGCGCCTCCGCGAGCACGGTCCCGTTCCATACGGCGCGGATCATTGTGCAGTCCTCCTCACAGGTGTGACTACCCCCATTGCACTCTTGCGGTGGTGCGCTAAACGGGTGGACTGTCATGGCGCAGACAGTACCGCCCACCACGCCCGCCACGGCGAACTGTCCGGCTGCTGACACTCGCGCATCGCGCACGAGACGCACAGTGTTGGAATCTCTGAGGTGCGCGGCTGACAGGAGAGCATCGGTGACGACCGTGAAGCGAGATCTCAACGAGGTGTTCGTCGAGTACACCAAAAGCATCTGCCCGGTGTGCAAGGTGGTCGTCGACGCGCAGGTCAACATCCGCGACGGCAAGGTCTATCTGCGCAAACGCTGCTGCGACCACGGCGAATTCGAGGCCCTGGTGTACGGGGACGCCGAAATGTACATGGACTCGGCGCGGTTCAACAAGCCGGGCACCATCCCGCTGCAATTCCAGACCGCGATTCGCGACGGCTGCCCCAGCGACTGCGGATTGTGCCCGGACCACAAACAGCACGCCTGTCTGGGATTGATCGAGGTCAACACGCACTGCAACCTGGACTGCCCGATCTGTTTCGCCGACTCCGGTCACCAGCCCAACGGATACGCCATCACCACAGCGCAGTGTGACCACATGCTCGACGCCTTGGTGGCCGCCGAGGGCGAACCCGAAGTGGTGATGTTCTCCGGCGGCGAGCCGACCATCCACAAACAGCTCCTCGACTTCGTCGACGCCGCCCAAGCCCGCCCGGTCAAAACCGTCATCGTCAACACCAACGGCATCCGGCTGGCGTCTGACCGGCGGTTTGTCGCCGACCTCGCCGACCGCAACCGCCCCGGCCGCCCAGTGCACATCTACCTGCAGTTCGACGGCATCGAGGAAACTACGCATCGCCAGATCCGGGGCCGCGATTTGCGAGACGTCAAAGCCCGGGCGCTGGACAACTGCACCGAGGTGGGCCTGACCGTCAGCCTGGTCGCCGCGGTGGAACGCGACGTCAACGAGCACGAACTGGGCCCGATCATTCGACACGGACTGGCGCACCCCGCGGTGCAATCGGTGGTGTTTCAGCCTGTCACGCACGCGGGCCGGCACATCGAGTTCGACCCGCTGACCCGGCTGACCAACTCCGACATCATCGGTGGCATCGCCGCGCAGTTGCCGCAGTGGTTTAAGCCGAGCGATTTCTTCCCGGTGCCGTGCTGCTTCCCCAGCTGCCGATCGATCACCTACCTGCTCACCGACGGCGAGCACGTGGTCCCGATCCCGCGACTGCTCGACGTCGAAGACTACCTGGACTACGTCTCCAACCGGGTCATTCCCGACCTGGCGATCCGCGAGGCGTTGGAGAAGCTGTGGTCGGCGTCGGCGGTGATGGGCAGCGGCCCCACCACCGAACAGCTCCAGAAGGCTGTCCGTGCCCTGGACTGCGCCGACGCCTGCGGGATCAACCTGCCCGAAGCGCTGACGCATCTCACCGACCGGGTGTTCGCGATCGTGATTCAAGACTTTCAGGATCCGTTCACCCTCAACGTCAAACAGCTGATGAAATGCTGCGTGCAGCAGATCACCCCGGACGGGCGGCTTATCCCGTTCTGCGCCTACAACTCCGTTGGCTACCGCGAGCAGGTCCGCGCACAGCTGACCGGCGTGCCGGTGCCCGACATCGTGCCCAACGCCGTCCCGCTGGCCGGGCTGCTGACCGACTCTCCGAACGGATCCAAAATGGCCGACGGTCTCCGTACCGGGCACGACGTTACCCCTACCAGCCCCAGAGCGGTACGCCGATGACGGTGCCGCCACAGCGCATCAAAACGTG
>NZ_JBYCKY010000549.1:0-2553 GCF_057473605.1 Mycobacterium sp. TH-M82
GGCCGGAGGGGTCAGCGCTCGCCTTCGCGCCGGCCAGCATGGCGGCCTGTTCGGCGGCGATCTCCTCGGCGGTCTGAGTCTGCTGGTGTTCGTGTAACGCGTCGACCTCGTCGCGGTGCTCGACCGCGTAGGTGATCATCTGCTCGACGTTGTACAGATTCGCATCCCGCACCGCCGTCAACTGGATGGGGGGGAGGTCGAAGTCGTACTCGGCGCGGTTCTTGATCCGCACCGCCATCAGCGAGTCCAGGCCCAGTTCGATGAGCGGCACCTCCCACGGCAGGTCCTCGGGCTCATACCCCATCGCGGCGCCGACGATGGCGCCCAGCCGCTGCCCGACGGTCTCCCCGGAGCCCGGCGACCACTTGGCGAAACCCGCGGCCAGCCCGACGCCCGCGGCCAGGTTGTCGTGCAGGATCTCGGCGTCGGGCTCGGGCGCCTCAGCAGCCTTAGTGGCCTCAGCGGCCTCAGCGGCCTCGGCGGCGAAGGCGGCGGCGACACCTACCCCCACCGCAACCGGCAGCGCACCGGCGGCGCCGTTCCGCGACACCAGCGCGTCATAGACCAGGGTGAACGACTCGTCGACGCGGGCGTGCACCTGCACCGCCGCGCCGCCGGGGTGCCGGGTCAGCGTCGTCACCAGCCGGGCGCCCTCGCCGGGCACCGCGCGCTGCTCGGCGGCAACCACGGATGTATCCGGAAGCACAACGGCCGCAGCGGCTTTCACCAATTCAGCCAGGTCGGCCGGACCGCGCGGAGCGAACTCCCAGACGTGACGGCCGTCCGGCAGCGCCACGTGCGAACCGGGCATGATCCCAGACGCATCGCCGGAGAAGTGCGCGTCCAGCCAGTGCGGCTTGCGCTTGAACGTCGTCGGCGGGATGTCGGCGAACTCCTCCGGGCCGACCGGCCCCTGCGCCCGGCGCGGGAACAGGGTGCGAAAGTCCAGGTCGTGGCCACCGACGTAGAGCTGCGCCATCGTCATGGTCATCGAGTCGACCTCGTCGGCCTTGCGGGCCAGCGTGGCGATCAGCTGCGCATCCGGCAGGCCGGCGGCGGCGGCGGTCAGACCCACCTGCATCAACGCCACCGGGTTGGGGGCCAGCTCCACGAACGTGGTGTGCCCGGCCTCGACGGCGTTACGCACACCGTGGGTGAAGTAGACGCTGTGCCGCAGGCCTTTCTTCCAGTAGTCGACGTCGTGGATGGGCTCACCGCCGGGCCGGAAGTAGCTGCCCTCGTGCACCGTGGAGAAGTAGCCGCAGCTCAGCGGTTGCGGATCGATGCCGGCCAGGTCCGCGGTGAATTCGCCCAGCAGCGGGTCCATCTGCGCGGTGTGGCTGGCGCCCTTGGTCGCGAACTTGCGGGCGAAGCGTCCCTCGGCTTCGCAGCGGGCGATGATCGCGTCCACCTGCTCGGGTGGCCCGCCGATCACGGTCTGGTTCGGCGCGGCATACACGCAGACCTCGAGGTCAGGGAAGTCGGAGAACGCCTCTGCGATCTCCTCGGCGGAGTACTCCACCAGCGCCATCAGCCGGATGTACTCGCCGAACAGCATCGCCTCGCCCTCGCCCATGAGCCGGGCGCGCGAACAGATGATCCGGACCGTGTCGCGCAGCGACAGCCCGCCGGCGAAGTAGCCCGCACCCGGCTCACCCAGCGACTGGCCGATCACCGCGGCCGGCTTGGCGCCGTGCGCCCTGAGCAGCTCCCCGAGCGCGATCTGGATCGCAAAGATCACCAACTGGACGGCCTCGATGGGGAATTCGACGGTGTCGGCGGTGTAGTCCACCGCGTCGTCGAGGATCATCTCGAGGATCGACACGCCGCGCTCGTCGGCGATCAGCGCGTCGATCCTGTCGATCCACTCGGCGAAGACCGGGTCGCGCAGGTAGAGCTCCTTGCCCATCTTGCGGTGCTGCGCGCCGAACCCGGCCAGCACCCATACCGGGCCGCTGGTCACCGGGCCGTCCGCGGTGTAGACGTTCGGCTTCTGCTTACCGTCGGCGAGCGCGCGCAGTCCGGCGATCGCCTCGTCGTGGTCGTGGGCCAGCACCACCGCGCGGGAGCGACCGTGGTTGCGCCGGGACAGCGCGCGGCCGATCGACTCCAGCGACGACGCGCGGCCCTCTTCGCTGTCCATCCAGTCGGCCAGCTCGGTGGCGGCGGCCTTTTTGCGGGAGGTCAGAAATGCCGACACCGCCAGCGGCACAACGGGAGTCGGGGCCTGCTGCGAAGCCAATTCCTGCAGCGCAATCTCCTTGAGCCGCAACGCCTCGTCGGTCGGCCCCGGCGGCTCGGGCTCGACCTGGCGCGACGACGCCTCGTCGACGAACTCGCCGTAGGCGTCGAAACGTACCCCGCCCATGTACTCCGCAGCCTCCTCGACCGGCGCAGGCTCCTCGACCGGCTCGGATTCGGGTTCCCGCACCTGTTTTTCCAGCACATCGTGCGGCAGCACCTCGCGCAGCACCAGATGCGCGTTGGCGCCGCCGAAACCGAAAGCGGACACACCCGTGATCGCATAGCCGCTGTAGCGCGGCCACTCGGTGA
>NZ_JBYCKY010000550.1:0-6487 GCF_057473605.1 Mycobacterium sp. TH-M82
CCAGGTCGCGCCGGCGTCGGCCAGCCGGGACAGCAGCTCGGCGTAGACGTCCACCAGCTCGTCGAGCCGGAAGATCGGCGCGGGCGCGCCGTCGACGGCTTTGCTCAGCAACAGGAAGGTGATTGGGCCGATGATCACCGGACGCGCCGGGATGCCCAGCTCCTGAGCCTCCTTCAGCTCACTCAGCACCTTGGCGGGGTTCAACGCGAACTTCGTCTCCGGCCCGATCTCCGAGACGATGTAGTGATAGTTGGTGTCGAACCACTTGGTCATCTCCAGCGGGGCGATGTCGGCGGTGCCCCGCGCCGCGGCGAAGTAGCGGTCCAGCTCGTCGGCGACACCACTTACCCGGGCGGGCAGCGCGCCCAGCAGCGCCGCGGTGTCGAGCATCTGGTCGTAATAGGAGAAGGTGTTGACCGGAACCGAGTCCAGCCCGGCTGCGGCCAGCTCGGACCAGGTGTCGCGGCGCAGCTTCGCGGCGACCGACTCCAGCTCGCTTCGACTGGTCCGGCCCGCCCAGTAGCCCTCCGTGGCGCGTTTGAGCTCGCGGCGCGGGCCGATGCGCGGGGAGCCGGTAACGGTGGCGGTAAATGGTGCAAAGTTCACAAGTTGGTCCTTCACCAGACGAAGATGGTCACCGTCGCCGGACGCCCGGCTGATGCGGTCGACGTGGAAATTACCAGCCCGACACCAACGCCGTCACACCCAGGCAGCCGTTGCTGCCACGCTACGCACGGGCAGTTGCCACCAGGTGGTTGAGCAGCGCGTCGGTGGACGGCCACCCGAACGTGGGTTTGTGGTGGGTCAGCTCGGTTTTGTACAGCCGGCGGCGATGGTGCACCATGAGTGGTCACCGAATTTCATCCGGGGGAGGATTTGATATGCGCGGTTGCCGTAGCACCACCGCATGCCGTGCGGTCGCGTTGGGAGCGTCGGTGGGGGCGCTTCTGGCGTTCGGCGTCACCCCGCTGGCTGGCGCACCGGCCGCGAATGCCGACGTTTTCGACGACATCGTCGGCTCCATCCTGGACGGGGTGGGTGTTGCCGGTAGCGGCGCCGGCGTCGACGGCCTGATGGCGCCCGCGCTGGCTGGGGCCGACCTGCCCGACGATGTGAGCGGCGAGCTCTCCGGTCTCCTCTCCGGTCTCGGCAACGCGTTCGTGCTGCCGGTTGCCGCCATCCTCGGTGCCGGGCCCACGATCCTCTACGGCTGGGCTCATCAGCTTGGCGAGGCTTGGGTCACCAGTTCGTTCGGTGAGCAGATCGACAACCTGATCAACCAGCCGTTCGCCGTCGATGGCGCGTGTGGCCTGATCTGCAACGGCGACCCCGGCACGGCGGCCGATCCCGGTGGCGGTGCCGGCGGCTGGCTGTTCGGCGACGGTGGAACAGGCTTCGACCCCACCACACCCGGCGCGGACGGTGGGGCCGGCGGCGCGGCCGGGTTGCTCGGCAACGGGGGCGCCGGCGGTGTCGGCGGGGCCGGCGGCAACGGCGGTGTCGGCGGCACCGGCGGCTGGCTGATGGGCTTCGGCGGTTCCGGCGGTGACGGCGGCGCCGGGCTGACCGGCGTCGACGGGGTCGGCACGGCCGGCGGCGACGGCGGCGACGGCGGGCAGGGCAGCTGGCTGTTCGGCTACGGCGGGGCCGGCGGCAACGGCGGTGCCGGCGGTGTCGGCGCCGACGGCACGGCCGCCGACCCGGCCGGCGGCGACGGCGGCGTCGGTGGCAACGGTGGTGCCGGTGGGGCCGGCGGCTCTGGTCTGGGCATCGGTGGCGGCGGTGGCAACGGTGGTGTCGGTGGTGCCGGTGGCAACGGTTTGGTGGGTGTCGCCGGGAGTGACGGCGGCAACGGCGGCGCCGGCGGCGAGGGCGGCTCGCCGGGAGCAAGCTCCAATGGCTTGATAGCCGGCGATAACAGCGGCCCGAATACCGGCCTAATAGGCTCAGTGCGTCCGCTCTACCCAGGGGTCGGCGGCGACGGAGGCGACGGAGGTAGCGCCGGGATCGCCACCGCTACCGCGGGCAACGGCGGCGACGGCGGCGACGGAGCTGCCGTCGGTTTCAACCAACCCGGCGCCGGCGGAGACGGAGGCAACGGTGGTTCCGGCGGTCTCGGTACGGCTGCCCACCCCGACGGCGGCCCCGGAGGTGATGGCGGCGCGGGCGGCACCGGCGGCGAGGTGACGTCGTCGGGGATCGGCACCGGCGGCCTCGGCGGCAACGGGGGAGTGGGCGGTGCCGGCGGCGCCGGCACCGACGGAGGCACCGGAGGGGCGGGCGGCTACGGCGGCGAGGGCGGTGACGGTGGCACCGGTGCCACGGGGTCCAGCGTTGTCAATGGCGGTACCGGCGGCAACGGCGGCTCGGGCGGCGACGGTGGCACAGGCACTCCCCATGGCCCGGGCGGCGACGGCGGCAACGGCGGTGACGGCGGCAACGGCGCACCGTCCACACCCCCCGGCGGCGCCGGCGGTGCCGGCGGCAAGGGCGGTGACGGTGGCACCGGCGTCCCCGACGGCAGCCCCGGCAGCCCCGGCAGCTCCGGAACTTCCAGCAGTTCCGACAGCTCCGGCAGTCCCGGCAGCTCCGCTGGCTGAGACAGGCGAGTGATGGAGTCGTCGCGTCCGGCGTTGCGGGCCGGCACGGCCCTGGTGGTGTTCCTGGGCCTCGGAGCCGCACCCGGATGATCGCAGCCGCGTAGCTCGCGACGATCTACGCTGTGCTGCCCAGGCGCCAGTTTGACATGCATAGTTTGCGATGTGTGCATGTTTGGGTTAGCGTCGATGCCATGACTGCTCCAGAACACCGCGCACACGCCCACCCCGACCACACCCACGGTCCCGACTGTGGCCACCAGACGGTCCAGCACGATGACCATGTGGACTATCTCCACGACGGCCACCGGCACGCCGAGCATGGCGATCATTACGACGAGCACGGTCGCGTCCCGAATCCGGTGTAGATAGGGAGCACAGGCGTAGGTTCCGCTTCACGACCTGGCAAGTCTGTGAAGAAGGAGTCACGTCCGTGCCCGTTCGAGTATCAGCCACCGACCGCGTCCGCACCAAGATCGACGAACTGTTCGCCCAGGGCCGAGAACTGCCCGAGATATTGGAGGAGGTTGCCCAGCTCGGCGCGCAACTGCTGATGCAGGCCGGGTTGGAGGCCGAGGTCACCGAGTTCCTCGGCCGTGAACGCTACCAAACGTATCGCCACCTGCCCCGACGCGAACGGCGGTTCACGCAACGACGACGGCGGCGGCTCGACCCACCTCGCGAACTGGGGCCAGCCTCCGCCACAAGTGACGACATCGACGAGGCATCCCGCCGCCGCCACCGCGTAGCGAGCCGCTTGGCCGTCTCAGCAGGGGATCGGCTACTGCGAGCGCCGGTCGTCTTCGTGTTCGCCCTGGTGGAGGCGCTCGACCGCCAGGCGGTAGATCGCGTGCTCCTCTCGGACGCCGATGGCGATGATGCCGCGCGTGGCGGTATCGATGTCGGCGTAGACCACCCTGAGTCGGCGGGTTGGACTCTCCGGGACATCGAACTGCGCGCTGGCCAGGCCGGTGAGGTCGCCACTGACGTGTCGTTGACCGAGTGCCTTGCCGGTGATCCGTCCGTGCGCCAAGTCGTCGAGGGCGGCTCGGGCCGCATCGACGACGTTGGCACCGTAAGCCGCAAGAGCGAGCAGGTCGGCAGCGACGTCCGGGTGAGAGATGAGCCGGTATCGGGCCGGATGGTGCGGCGTCACGCGGGCTTGTGCCCAGCCGCCCCCTCGGCAGCTTGGCGCAACGCTGCGTGTAGCTTGTCCTCGTTCAGCCACGGGCGCCGATCGGCCAATCTTCGTTGAGCCAGTTCGAGATCCAGCTCGTCCTCGGCATACGTGAGGAGCTTCTCCCAAATCGCGATGGGTACCAGCACAGCCTGCGTGCGGCGATGCGAGCCGAAGAACACCGGCTCGGTGTCGCCCTCGTCGAACCGCCTGGTGATCTTTCCGAGAGCAGCCCGCACCTCGCTCGTCGGGACCACGTCTTGCGCCATAGTTCGAGCGTACCGGAATTTGTACAAATTTCAGATGGAAATTTCCGCTGGTGGATCCGTTGAAGCCACGTTGTAGACGAACTTCGACTGCTGCAGACCACCGACATAGACACCGACCTCGCGGGCCGGGCTCACCTCAATGCCTGAGGGCGTCGCCCGTAGCTGGACACATGTACGGTCGGTATCGCCGTTCACGGTGACACCCACGGTCGCGGACCGATCGGCAGGGACCGTGCCGTGGAGCAGGGCCCTGCGATCTTCGGACAAGCGTCGCTCGACCACGCCGGCCGCTTCCAGATCGCGGAGCCGATCGGCGAGCAGATTGGTGGCTGTCGACGCCGGGGAGCCCGTCACGTAGCTCCTGGTAGCGGGCGGGGCCGATGAGGAGCTGGCGGACGATGAGCAGATTCCACCGGTCGCCGACCACATCGAGCGCGCGAGCCAACCCGCAGTACTGACCGTAGCTTCGACTCACGTCGTTCCTTGACATCCGGAACCAAGACCGCTGAGAGCATCCCCGCAAGGTGAAGCCGACCAGCCCGGAGAGATCCCGGTTCTCCTCTCGCCACAGCGTCTGCAACGGAACCCCAGCCGGACATCCGCTAGCGGTACGCATCGCACGTCGAGCCGTCTCCAATTCACTCATCAACGAGCTTGGCGAAGCAGAGGGCGTCTGATCGATGCGGCGGCTCCGACCCCCGGGCGGAGAGTCCGCAGTGGGTTAGTCGACAATCGATGGCAACGACACCTCAGATTCATAAGGAGAACCGACCATGCCTGAAGCCGTCATCGTGGAGGCAGTGCGCTCACCGGTCGGCAAGCGCAACGGCGGGCTGTCCGGCGTGCATCCCGCGGAACTGTCCGCGCAGGTGCTCAACGGCCTGGTCGGCAGGGCCGGTGTGGATCCCGAGCTGGTCGAGGACGTGATCTGGGGCTGCGTGATGCAGGCTGGCGAGCAGGCCATCGACATCGGGCGCACCGCGCTGCTCACCGCCGGCTGGCCGGAATCTGTGCCGGGGGTGACCGTGGACCGCCAGTGCGGATCCAGTCAGCAGTCGGTGCACTTCGCGGCCGCAGGTGTGGTCGCCGGGCATTACGACGTCGTCGTCGCCGGCGGAGTGGAGTCCATGTCGCGGGTGCCGATGGGCTCCTCGCTGGCCAACGGTGGTCACCCCTACCCGGAAGCATTCCGGGCCCGCTACAGCCAAACCCCCAACCAGGGTATCGGCGCGGAGATGGTCGCCGAACAATGGGGCTTCGACCGCACCGCGCTCGACGAGTTCTCCCTGGCTTCACACGAAAAGGCCTCCGCCGCCCAGGATTCCGGCGCGCTAGATGACGAGATTGTCGCGATCAAAGATGCCGACGGCAACACGGTCAGCAAAGACGAGGGCATTCGCCGCGGCACCACGATTGAAAAGATGGCGCAGCTCAAGCCGGCGTTCAAAGAGGACGGCGTCATCCACGCCGGCAACTCGTCACAGATCTCCGACGGTGCGGCGGCGTTGCTGTTGATGTCTGCTGATCGGGCTAAGACGTTGGGGCTCAACCCGATCGCCAAAGTGCGTACCGCGACGCTGGCCGGCGCCAACCCGGTGATCATGCTGACCGCGCCGATCCCCGCCACCCAGAAGGCGCTGAAACGCTCCGGCCTGGGTATCGACGAGATCGGCGTGTTCGAGGTCAACGAGGCGTTCGCCCCGGTACCGATGGCCTGGCTGGCCGACACAGGCGCCGACGAGAAGAAGCTCAACCCCAAGGGCGGTGCGATCGCGCTCGGCCACCCGCTCGGCGCGTCCGGAGCACGCATTATGACGACGATGCTGCACCACATGCGCGACAACGGGATTCGTTACGGCCTGCAGACCATGTGCGAAGGCGGCGGTCAGGCCAACGCCACCATCGTGGAACTGCTCTGACCCACAGCCGAGCGGTGAGCGTGCCGTCACGAAGCGGCGGGGCTTTGATCCCTACGCGATGACGCTGCCGCCTGCTAACTAACGCTAACCGGGATTCACCGGGCGCGAGCATGCACAAAGTCGCACTCAACGGACCCCGCGCGTGCGACTTTGTGCATGCTCGCGCGGCAAGGCGGGGTTAGTCGGTGAAGTTCGGTGTTCTGCGCTCCTGAAACGCACGAACACCCTCGCGGAAATCGTTGGCGGACAACAGGGCTGACTGCCCCACGTATTCTCGGTCCAGGGCACCGTCGAGTTCGGTCAGCGTGGCGGCGTTGACGGCACACTTGGTTTTGGCCAGTGCCTTGGCGGGGCCGGCAAGCAGACTCGAGAGCACCTTGGCCACTTCGGCGTCGAGTTCGTCGGCCGGGTAGACCGCGCTGATCAATCCCCAGGCCAGTGCGTCGGCAGCGGAGATCCGTTCGGCCAGCAGCGCCATCCGCATCGCGCGGGTCCGGCCGATCGCGGCGGCCACCAGCGCCGACG
>NZ_JBYCKY010000551.1:0-2701 GCF_057473605.1 Mycobacterium sp. TH-M82
CATTTCTGATGGATGAGCCGCTGTCCAACCTGGATGCGAAGTTGCGGGTGCAGATGCGCGGCGAGATCGCCCGGCTGCAGCGCCGGCTGGGCACCACGACTGTCTACGTGACCCACGACCAGACCGAGGCGATGACCCTGGGCGACCGGGTGGTGGTGATGCACGGCGGGGTGGCGCAGCAGGTCGGCACTCCCGACGAGCTGTACGAGCGGCCGGCCAACCTGTTCGTCGCCGGCTTCATCGGCTCGCCGGCGATGAACTTCTTCCCGGCCACCTTGACCCCGGCCGGGTTGCGTATGCCGTTCGGCGAGGTGACGCTGGCGGCGGCCACCCGCGACGCGATCTCCCGGTATCCGAGGCCGGACAAGGTCGTCGTCGGTTTACGCCCCGAGCACGTCGGCGATGCCGCACTGCTGGACGACAGTCGGCGCGCGACCGCGCTGACGGTCCGGGCGAACGTGGATGTCGTCGAGTCGCTGGGTGCCGACAAGTACGTGTACTTCACCCTTGCCGAACCGGACGGTGCCGGTGGCGACCTGGTGGCCAGGGTTCCCGCGGCGTCGAAGGCGGCCGGCGGACAGGCCCTGGAATTAGCCCTGGATACCACCAAACTCGT
Organism: Mycobacterium sp. TH-M82; assembly: GCF_057473605.1. Classification (NCBI taxonomy): domain Bacteria; kingdom Bacillati; phylum Actinomycetota; class Actinomycetes; order Mycobacteriales; family Mycobacteriaceae; genus Mycobacterium; species Mycobacterium sp. TH-M82. Next base: position 617 of record NZ_JBYCKY010000551.1, read on the forward strand.
TGTCTTCAATGCGGATTCCGGTGTCAACCTGACAGTCCCGCCAGCCGGTGCCGGTGACTGAGGAACTCAGACCGGGTGCGTTCGTAACTGCACCGCTATTTCGCGGTTTTGCGCACGCTCGCGGCGAACGCAAACACGGCGCTCAAAGCCAGCCGTTGCGCCGGAACGCCCGGTGCAAGACGATGCAGATACCCACCATGAGGGTCAGCACCGCCGGGTAACCGAACGTCGCATGCAGTGCCGGCATGTGGTTGAAGTTCATCCCGTAGATTCCGGCGATCATCGTGGGCACCGCGATGATCCCGGCCCAGGCCGACATCTTGCGCATGTCGGTGTTCTGCTGCATGCCCACCCGGGCCAGCGCTGCCTGCACCAGCGAGCTGAGCATCTCGTCGTAACCGGCGATCTGGTCCGCCACCCGGTCCTGGTGGTCGGCGACGTCACGTAGGTAGCGCCGTACCTCCTTGGAGATCAGGTCTTTGTGCTCGGTCTGCATCCGCGCAAATGGGACCGACAGCGGGGCCACCGCCCGCCGCAACTCGACGACTTCACGTTTGGTCTGATAAATCGGTTCGACGTCCGTCCGGGTGTCGGGGGCGAACGCCACCTCCTCGATGATGTCGATGTCGGTTTCCATCAGGTTGGTCACTTCGACGTAGCGGTCCACCACGTAGTCGGCGATGGCGTGCATCACCGCATACGGACCCAGCCGCATGTGCTCGGGGTCGGCATCCATCTGCCGGCGTACGTCGGCGAGTCCGCTGTGCTCACCGTGCCGGACGGTGATGACGAAGTTTTTGCCGACAAAAACCATGATTTCGCCGGTCTCGACGATCTGGCGGGTCAGCACCACCGACTCGTGTGGCACGTAGTTGACGGTTTTGAGCACCAGGAACAGGGTTTCGTCGTAGCGCTCCAGCTTGGGTCGCTGATGAGCGTGCACGGCATCTTCGACTGCCAGTTCGTCCAGCGCGAAAACGTCGGCCACCTCCTGCATCTGGTGCTCGTTCGGCTCGTGCAGGCCGATCCAGACGAACGCGCTCTGCCCGGTGCCCTCGATTTCACGCACCTTCGCCACCGCATCGGGGTGGGTGAAGACCCCGGGCAATCGCACCCCGTCCATATAGACGCCGCAGTCGACCACAGCCTGCACTACCGGCACCTGGTTGGGCCGCGTCTCCGGGTTGGCGGACGTGCCAGACGCTGCGGGTGGCGAGAATGGCAACGGGCGAAACGATGGCATGACCGATCTCCCATCGCATCAGGTCCGTTCGCGTGCCGGTCAATGCTACGCGTTCCGGCCTACCCGGTGTGGACCGGAGAATCCGGTTCGGCGGCGGTGCGCTAGTTTCGAGCTCGAAGCAACTCGCCAAGGAGGATCCGACGTGAGCTCAACGCCATTCAAGGTGGCCGTCACCGGCGCCGCCGGTCAAATCGGTTACAGCCTGCTGTTCCGCCTGGCCAGCGGCGCGCTGCTGGGTACCGACCGGCCGGTCGAGTTGAGGCTGCTCGAGATCGAGCCTGCCCTGAAGGCACTTGAGGGTGTGGTCATGGAGCTCGATGACTGCGCGTTCCCGTTGCTGGCGGGGATCGAGATCGGCGCGGACGCAACCAAGATCTTCGACGGCGCCAACCTGGCCCTGCTGGTCGGCGCCCGTCCCCGCGGGCCGGGCATGGAGCGCAGCGATCTGCTGGAGGCCAACGGCGCGATCTTCAGCACGCAGGGTAGGGCGCTCAACGAAGTGGCCGCCGCCGACATTCGGGTCGGCGTGACCGGTAACCCGGCCAATACCAACGCGCTGATCGCGATGACCAACGCGCCCGACATCCCCCGCGAGCGGTTCTCCGCGCTCGCCCGCCTGGACCACAACCGGGCGATTACCCAGCTGGCCAGGAAGACCGGCTCGAAAGTCACCGACGTCAAGAAGATGACGATCTGGGGCAACCACTCGGCCAGCCAGTACCCGGACGTGTTTCACGCCGAGGTCGGCGGCCGCAACGCCGCCGAGGTGGTCGGCGACCAGGCCTGGATCGAGAACGACTTCATCCCGACCGTCGCCAAGCGCGGCGCGGCGATCATCGACG
>NZ_JBYCKY010000552.1:0-1040 GCF_057473605.1 Mycobacterium sp. TH-M82
GACCTACTCGCGGGAGGAGATCCTGGCCGCACTGGACTTCGCCTCCCAGCAACGCACCCCCAGCACCATGCGCGAGGGCGTCGCCTGGTGCGAAGCCTTAAACGCCGACGCGTTCCTGATCACGCTGAAAAAATCCGAGACCGACTACTCGCCGACTACGATGTATCGCGACTTCGCGCTGAGCGACCGGCTGTTTCACTGGGAGTCGCAGTCGACCACCTCGGCCGCCACACCGACCGGCCAGCGCTACATCCACCACCGCGAGCGCGGATCGCACATCCTGCTGTTCGTGCGTCCCGCCAAGACCAACGCGCTCGGCGCCGCGCCGTACGTCTTCCTCGGTCCGGCCGACTACGTCTCCCATGAGGGCGACAAGCCGATGGCGATCACCTGGCGGCTGCACCAGGTGATGCCGGCTGACGTCTATCAGGCGTCGACGGTGGCGGTCGCGTAGCCGACCAAAGTCAGGCTGGCGCGGCTCCTCCTGGGTGTCGACCACGGGCCCTGTACCTCGGCATGACGGCCGCGCGGGAACGCAACGCGCCAAACCGGGCACTGCGCCTCGCTGTAGACCAGCTCACCCATCGACATCAGGCCGGGGCTGTACCGCCTTGTGGGTTGATTGCCTGCTGAATCAGCTCGACGATCCGCTGTTGCCCGGCCGCGGTGATGTCGAACTTGGCGCGCATCTCGGCGAAGCCGTTGTTGACCTGCCCGAACTGTTCGTCAACCCGTCGAAAACCGTCGCCCATGTTCTGGCGCATGCCGTCTACGTCCTGGCGCACGCCGTCTACGTCGTGGCGCATGTTGCTTATGTCTTGACGCATGTCAACCATATCGGCGCGCAACGCGTTGAAACTCGCTATCGTCGCCCGGCGGAAACCGCGCATCTCGCTGACGTCGCGGTCGACTGCCTTTGTGAGCTCCCGGACGGCGGCCATCCCGACTTTGTTCGCCCGCACCTCGCGAGCCAACTCACCCACCTGCCCCTCCACGGCGGTGACGCGCGGCTCGAGGTTCTCCGGCTGCATGCTGGCAGC
>NZ_JBYCKY010000553.1:0-6714 GCF_057473605.1 Mycobacterium sp. TH-M82
CTCGGTGTTCGTCCAGAACGTCAACCCCGGCGCGTTCGCGGCGGGCATCACCTTGTTGACCGGGGTGCCGGAGCTGATCATCTCGTGCGTCAAGGCCGCGCTTTTCGGTCTGATCGCGGGAATGGTCGCGTGCTATCGAGGCCTGATCATCTCCGGCGGGGGCGCGAAGGCCGTCGGCAACGCTGTGAACGAAACCGTGGTGTACGCCTTCATGGCGCTGTTCGTCGTCAACGTGGTCGTCACCGCGATCGGCATCAAGATGACGGTCAAGTGACGGTGGCCGCTGTGACGCTGCGCGCCGCCTATCCGCGCCTGACCCGGCGGTTCGAACGTCCGGTCGTCGCCCTGGGCCGCATCGGTGATCACGCCCTGTTCTACGGGAAGGCGATCGCCCAGGCGCCGTTCGCCACCACGCACTATCGATCGGAGGTCATCCGCCTGATCGCTGAAATCAGCATGGGCGCAGGAACTTTGGCGATGATCGGTGGCACCGTGGTGATCGTCGGATTCCTGACGCTGGCTGCGGGCGGCACGCTTGCGGTACAGGGGTACAGCTCGCTGGGCAACATCGGCATCGAGGCGCTGACCGGGTTCTTGGCGGCGTTCATCAACGTGCGGATCTCCGCGCCCGTGGTCGCCGGCATCGGGCTGGCGGCCACCTTCGGCGCCGGCGTCACCGCGCAGCTGGGTGCGATGCGCATCAACGAAGAAATCGACGCGCTGGAGGCGATGGCCATCCGGCCGATCTCCTATCTGGTCAGCACCCGCCTGGTCGCCGGGATGATCGCGATCACCCCGCTGTACTCCATCGCGGTCATCCTGTCGTTCCTCGCCAGCCGATTCACCACGGTGTTCCTGTTCGGGCAATCCGCCGGCTTGTACGACCACTACTTCCGGACCTTCCTGAACCCGATCGACCTGTTGTGGTCGTTTCTGCAGGCCATCCTGATGGCGCTGACCGTGCTTTTGATCCACACCTACTTCGGCTACTTCGCGACCGGGGGTCCGGCCGGTGTCGGCGTCGCGGTGGGCAACGCGGTGCGCACCTCGCTGGTCGTGGTGGTGTCGGTGACGCTGCTCGTCTCCCTGTCGGTCTACGGCTCCAGCGGCAACTTCAACTTGGCGGGATGAGGGAGACTCGATGACACCACCTGTCCCGCCGCGTCGCGCCCATCGGCATAGGGTCGAAGGCCACGATGCGGCCGGCCAGCCCCGGCATGCACCACCCCCGGGGTATCTGCGACCGCTGGCGGGCCTGGCGATGATCGCCGCGATCGTCGGGATTGTGGCCCTGGCGGTGACGCTGTTTCGCGGCGGCTCCACCCCGACCGCGCCGGTCACCGTGGTGTCGCCGCGTGCCGGTCTGGTGATGAACCCCGACGCCAAGGTCAAGATGCGCGGCGTGCAGGTCGGCAAGGTCGCGTCGATCCAGCCGCTGCCGGATGGTCAAGCCGCCCTGCACCTGGCGATGAATCCGGCTCAGCTGCAACTGATTCCGGCCAACGTCCTGGTCGACATCGCCTCGTCGACGGTGTTCGGCGCCAAATTCGTCGAGCTGTCACCGCCGGATCAGCCGTCCGCGCAGCCGCTGCAGGCCGGTGCGGTGCTCGACGGCAAACATGTCACGGTCGAAGTCAACACGGTCTTCGAGCAGCTGACGTCGCTGCTGTCGAAGATCGACCCCGTGAAACTCAACGAGACCCTGGGCGCGCTGGCGTCGGGGCTGGGCGGTCGCGGCGAGAAGATCGGCCAGATGCTCAGCGACGCAGATGCGTTGCTGGCCGAGCTGGACCCCAGCATGCCGGCGCTGCGCCACGACCTTGCGGTCACCGCCGGGGTGGCGAACGCCTACGCCGACGCAGCCCCGGACCTGATCAAGACCGCGCAGAGTTCGATCCCGATCAGCCAGACCATCGTCGACCAGCAGAAGAACCTGGACGCGGCGCTGCTCAGCTCGATCGGCTTGGCCGACACCGGCAATGACGTGTTGAGCACCAACCGGGGGCCGCTGACCGATGTCATGCATCTGTTCGTCCCGACCGGCGATCTTCTCAACGAGTACCACGAGGGCCTGTACTGCGGCCTCGCCGGTTCGGCGTGGTTGCAGGCGGGGCAGGCACACGCGTTGAAGGTCCCGGGAATTCAACTCACCATCGGCTTCGACTTCGGCGGGGATCGCTACCGGTACCCGCAGGATCTGCCGAAGGTTGCGGCGAAGGGCGGCCCGCAGTGCACCGACCTTCCGCAGGTGCCTTTCGAGGGCCATGCCCCCTACGTCGTCGCCGACACCGGCACCAACCCGTTTAGGTACGGAAACCAGCGACTCGTCTGGGACTCCGATCTGATCAAGCAGTGGCTCTTCGGGCCGATCGACGGGCCACCGCGCAACTCCGCACAGACAACGCAGCCCGGATGATGGGCACACGCATGACGGCGGTCAAGTTCACGGCGTTCGTGGTCGTGATGGCGATCCTGACCATTTTCCTGTTCGTCATCTTCAGCCAATACCGAACCGGTGCGACCAACCGGTATTCGGCGGTGTTCAACGACGTGTCGCGGCTGAAAACCGGACAGACCGTGCGGGTCGCCGGTGTCCGGGTGGGCACCGTGCGCGGTGTCTCGCTGCGACCGGATGAGTCGGTGGTGGTTACCTTCGACGCCGACCGCAACATCGTGCTCACCAGCGGCACCCGGGCTGCGGTGCGCTACCTCAACCTGGTCGGCGACCGCTACCTCGAGCTCGTCGACGGCCCGGGGTCGACGAAGGTGCTGCCGGCCGGCGCGCAGATCCCGGCCGACCGCACCGCGCCGGCGCTCGATCTCGACCTGCTCCTCGGCGGGCTCAAACCGGTCATCCAGGGTTTGAACGCGCACGACGTCAATGCGCTGACCTCGTCGCTGGTGCAGATCTTTCAGGGCCAGGGCGGCACCCTGGAATCCATCATGTCGAAGACGTCGTCGTTCACCACGGCGTTGGCGGACAACAAAGACGTGGTCCAACAGGTGATCGGAAATCTCGACACCGTGTTGGCCACGATCGACAAGGAGGGGGCCAACTTCTCTGCGACGATCGACCGCCTGGAACGGCTGGTCACCGGGCTTGCCGCAGACAAAGACCCGATCGGCGCCGCGATCACCGCGCTGGACAGCGGGACCGCGTCCCTGGCCGATCTGCTGACCCGGGCGCGGCCGCCGCTGTCGGGCGCGGTGGCTCAGGTGAACCGGTTGGCCCCACTGCTCGACGACAACAAGGATCAGCTGGACTATGCACTGCGGAAGGCTCCGGAAAACTATCGCAAGATGATCCGGGCCGGCGCCTACGGCAGCCACATCAACTGGTACACCTGCTCACTGGACTGGCGAGTCAGCGATTTTCAGAACCGCACCGTGCACGTGAAATGGATCGAGCAAGACGGCGGGAGGTGCGCAGAACCCGATGGGTAAATACCGCGGCGCGCAGCTGATCCGGGCGGGCTTGCTCGGCGTCGTCCTGATGCTTCTCGTCGTCGGCGTGGGCCTGGCACCCGACCGGCTGGTGTCATGGGCGACGGCCGTGCGCTACCAGGCGCTCTTCTCCGACGCGGGCGGTCTGGCCGTGGGCAACGACGTGACGGTGTCGGGGATCAAGGTCGGCGCCGTGTCGGGCATGTCGCTGGCCGACGGCGAGGCGCTGGTCACCTTCACCGCCAAGTCCAGCGTCCCGCTCGGGTCGGACACCACCGCGCAGATCCGCACCGGCACCCTGCTGGGCGAGCGGGTGCTGACCTTGGAGTCGGCCGGCAGCACCTCGATGCACCCGATGGGTGTCATACCGCTCACCCGGACGTCGTCGCCCTACCTGCTCACCGACGCGGTCAGCGAGTCCACGACCAACATCGCCGGAACCGACACCGCAATGGTGAACCGGTCACTGGACACGCTCTCGGAGACGATCGACCAGATAGCACCACAACTGGGGCCGACGTTTGACGGGCTGACCCGGCTCTCGCAGACGCTCAACGGCCGCAACCAGAACCTGCGCGATCTGCTCAGCAGCGCCGGTGACGTCACCGGGATCCTGTCGGAACGCAGCCAACGGGTCGACACCTTGATCCTCAACGCCAATGACCTGGTCGCCGTCTTGGCCCAGCGGCGCCAAGCGATCGTCGATTTGCTGGCGAACACCTCCGTTGTCGCCACCCAGCTGACCGGGTTGGTGCACGACAACGAAGCCAAGCTGGCGCCGGCCCTGAAGAAACTGAACTCGGCGACCGAGATGCTGGAGAAAAATCGGGACAATATCTCGACGACGCTGACGCGTTTCCCGCCCTACATGACCACCCTCGGCGAGACGGTTGCCAGCGGTCCGTTTTACATATCGTTCGAAGCAAACCTCACGCCGCTGCAGCTGCTTCAGCCGTTCCTGGACTATCTCTGGGGGTTCCGCACCTTCGACACCGATCCCGGTCGCGGCCCCGGTGTCCCGTCCCCGTTCCCGCGGGCATACTTCCCGTGGCCGTTGATCCAAGACTATGCCGGGCACCCCTGAGGAGGTGTGATGTCGCGCAAGAAGCTTGCGGCCGCGGCCGGGGTTGTCCTGGCCGGGCTCGTCGTCGCGGCCGCCGCGTTGGTCGTCCATCAGACGTTGTTGCGCCCGAAGACCATCACCGCGTTCTTCACCACCGCCACCGCCACCTACCCCGGCGATGACGTGCGGGTCTCCGGCGTCAAGGTGGGCAGCATCACCGCCGTGCAACCCGAGGGGACTCGGGTCAAAATGACGCTGCACGTTACCCGCGACGTGCCCATCCCAGCCGACGCCAAGGCGGTGATCGTCGCCCAGAATCTGGTCGCGGCCCGTTATGTGCAACTCACCCCGGCCTATCGGTCCAGCGGTGAGACGATGCGCGACGGCGCGGTGATTCCGGTCGAACGCACGGCGGTACCCGTCGAGTGGGACGAGGTGAAAACCGAACTGATGCGCCTGGCAACCGATCTGGGACCCAACAGTCAGGCGTCGACCCCGTCGGTGGCGCGGTTCATCGACAGCACCGCCGACGCCCTGCAAGGCAACGGCGAGCGGCTGCGCCAGACGCTGGCTCAACTGTCCGGGGTGGGGCGAATCCTCGGCGAGGGCAGCGGCAACGTCGTCGACACCATCAAGAACCTGCAGACCTTCGTGACAGCCCTGCGCGACAGCAACACCCAGATCGTGCAGTTCCAGGACCGGTTCGCCACCCTCACCAGCGTGGTCGACGAAAGCAGGTCCGACCTGGATGCGGCGTTGACCCACCTGTCGGTGGCGCTGGGCGAGGTGAAGCGCTTCATCGCGGGCACCCGCGACCAGACCGCCGAACAGGTAGCGCGGTTGGCCGACGTCACCCAGAACCTGGCCGACCACCGCATGAATATCGAAAACAGCTTGCATGTCGCGCCGAATGCACTCGCCAACTTCTACAACATCTACAACCCCGATAGTGCATCTCAGGACGGCCTCTTCGCCTTCGACATCTACAACAACCCGGTGTTCGCCGTCTGCACCCAGATCGAGGCCATCGAAAACATCACCGCCGTAGAATCCGGGAAGCTCTGCGCCCAGCATCTGGGTCCCGCCGCACGATTACTGAACTTCAACTTCATGCCGTTGCCGACCGACCTTCTTCTTTCCAAATCGGCAAGCCCGGAGAACCTGATCTACAGCGATCCGGCGCTGATGCCCTGTCACCGCAACTGGGATAAGACCTGCGAGGGCGACATCGCCGGCGCCGTCCCGCGTCCGGCCGAGATGCCGCCGGCGGTGTCGGCCTACACCGGGCTGCCCGGCGACACCAACCCGCGCTGGGGGCCGGGAGCGTACTGGGCGCCGACACCTCCGCCGCCGCCGCGGGCCGTCTCACTGCCGCCCGAGCCGGCTGCGGCTGGGCCGCCGCCGGTCGGCCCACCGACCGTGCCGGGCCTGTTGCTCCCCACGGAGGTGCTGTCATCGTGACTCTTACCGGTGTGACGAGGCAGGGCCGCTCACGCGTCGCGGGTGTCGCCCTCAGGGCGTTGGCCGCCGTGGGGTCTGTGGCGCTCACCGCGACGGGCTGTGCGTTCGGGGGTCTGAACTCGGTGCCCCTGCCCGGGGCGGTGGGACGCGGGCCGGGTTCCCAGATTTTCCACGTCGAGCTACCCAACGTGGCCACCATGGAGTCGAATTCGCCGGTCACGATCGACGACGTGGTGGTGGGCAGCGTCGGCAAAATGACCGTGCAGGGTTGGCATGCCGACGTCGAGGTCGGGGTACGGCCCGATGTCGTGGTGCCCGCCAACGTGACCGCCAGCGTCGGACAGACCAGCCTGCTGGGTTCGATGCACCTTGAACTCAACCCGCCGGTCGGCCAGCCGCCGATCGGACGGCTCAAGCCGGGCGCCACCATCCCGCTGAACAAGTCGTCGACCTATCCGTCGACCGAGCAGACCCTGTCGTCACTGGCGGCCGTGGTGAACTCTGGAGGGTTGGGGCAGCTCGGCGACATCGTCCACAATGTGGGTGCCGCATTGTCCGGGCGGGAACGTGAGGTCCGTGATCTGCTGAACCGGCTCGACACCCTGGTGGGCACCTTCGACGATCAGCGCGACAACATCATCGCGGCCACCAGGGGATTGAACCGCCTCGCCGGCACCTTCGCCGACCAGCGCGACGTCGTCACCCGGGCACTGCGGACGGTGCCGCCCGCGCTGGACGTGCTGGTC
>NZ_JBYCKY010000554.1:0-1274 GCF_057473605.1 Mycobacterium sp. TH-M82
TTCCGCATCACCCCGGACTACCTGGCCAAAAAGCAGGACACCGACACCTGGGAGGACGGCGACAACGGCGGGCTGCTGGGCATCACCGACCTGCTGCTGCGCGCACACGTGTTGGCGACCTACCTGGCGAAGGACTGGGGCCGCGACTGGGGTTCGCTGCGCAAGTTCGACACCATCGTGACGGCTTCCCCGGCCGACATCGAGCTGGGCGCCGCCACCCGCAGCGGCTGGTGGTCGCCCGGCGACATCCGCATCAAGCCGTAGCTTTCTGTGCGCGAGCATGCACAAAGTCGCACTCCGCGGCCCTTGCGAGTGCGACTTTGTGCATGCTCGGCGCGTCATCCCCAGGGGTGACTGGCCGATCGCGCGTCGCGGCCACACTCTTGCGACGTGTACACCGATGCGCTAGCGCTGCTGGAAGGGGCCGGCGGGTTCGCCACCACCGCGCAGTTGCTCACCGTGATGACTCGCCAACAACTCGACGTCCAGGTGAGAAACGGCGGGCTGGTCCGGGTGTGGCACGGCGTCTACGCCGCCGCCGAACCCGACCTGCTCGGCCGGTTGGCGGCACTCGACATCTTCGCGGGGGAGCATGTGATCGCCTGCATGGGAACCGCCGCGACGTTGTACGGCTTCGACACCGAAGACACTGAGGGCACCAGCACCGTCCACGTGCTCGATCCCGGAACACAGCCGCGGCCGACCACCGGCCTGATGGTTCACCAGCGCACCGGGGCCGAGCTGCGTCAGGTGGCCAGCCGGATCGCGACGGCCCCGGCATGGACCGCGGTGGAGGTAGCCCGCGAACTGCGTCGGCCGCGCGCACTGGCCACCCTCGACGCCGCCCTGCACTCCGGATGGTGTACGCGGCGCCAACTCGAGCGGGCCGCGCTGCAGCAGCGGGGCCGGCGCGGCATCGTGGCGGTGCGCGACCTGCTGCCCTACGCCGACGGCAGGGCTGAATCGCCGATGGAGAGCGAAGCTCGGCTGGTGATGATCGACTACGGTTTGCCGCTGCCCGAGCTCCAGTACGAGATTCGCGGCCGCAGCGGCGAACTGTGGCGAGCCGACTTCGCCTGGCCGGCGCAGCGTGTGGTGGCGGAGTACGAAAGCATCGTCTGGCATGCCGGGAGGGATGAGATGGTGCGCGACAGGGTGCGAATTGCCGGAATCCAGGAGCTGGGCTGGACGGTTATCCCGATCGTCGTCGACGACGTGCGTCGCTATCCCGCCCGCCTGGCGGACCGCATCCGCGGCCACCTCGCCCGGGCGGC
>NZ_JBYCKY010000555.1:0-1353 GCF_057473605.1 Mycobacterium sp. TH-M82
TCGAGGCCTATCACCGGTTGTCGAAGCTCAACGAGTATTCGGCGGTCGACTTCACCGGCGACTCCGCCGCCGCCTACCCGTTGCCGTAGCGACCCCCGACAGCGAGGACCGCCACACATGACCGAATCCGAGTACCGCATCGAACACGACACCATGGGCGAGGTCCGGGTGCCGGCGAAAGCGTTGTGGCGCGCCCAGACCCAGCGCGCGGTGGAGAACTTTCCGATCTCCGGGCGTGGCCTGGAACGCCCCCAGATCCGGGCGCTGGGACTGCTGAAGGGCGCCTGCGCGCAGGTGAACAAAGATCTGGGGCTGCTGTCCCCGGAGAAGGCTGACGCGATCATCGCCGCAGCCGCCGAGATCGCCGACGGCCGCCACGACGACCAATTCCCCATCGACGTGTTCCAGACCGGCTCGGGCACCAGCTCGAACATGAACACCAACGAGGTGATCGCCTCCATCGCGGCGGCGGCCGGCGTCACGGTGCATCCCAACGACGACGTCAACATGTCGCAGTCGTCCAACGACACCTTCCCTACCGCCACCCACATCGCGGCCACCGAAGCCGCGGTGCGCCACCTGATTCCGGCGCTGGGTGAGTTGCACGCCGCGCTGGCCGCAAAGGCTTGCGAGTGGCGCACGGTGGTCAAATCCGGGCGAACGCATCTGATGGATGCCGTCCCGGTGACGCTGGGCCAGGAGTTCTCCGGGTATGCCCGCCAGGTCGAGGCCGGCATCGAAAGACTGCAAGGGTGCCTTCCCAGGCTCGGTGAACTGGCGATCGGCGGCACGGCCGTGGGCACTGGGCTCAACGCCCCCGACGGTTTCGACGCGCGTGTGGTCGAGGCACTGGTCACCCGGACCGGTCTAGCCGAATTACAGGTAGCCAGAAACCATTTCGAAGCACAGGCTGCCCGGGACGGGCTGGTGGAGGCGTCCGGTGCGCTGCGCACGATCGCGGTGTCACTGACCAAGATCGCCAACGACGTCCGCTGGATGGGGTCGGGTCCGTTGACCGGCCTCGCCGAGATTCACCTTCCGGACCTGCAGCCGGGCAGTTCGATCATGCCGGGCAAGGTGAATCCGGTGCTGCCCGAGGCGGTCACCCAGGTCGCCGCACAGGTGGTGGGTAACGACGCGGCGATCGCCTGGGGGGGTGCGGGCGGCGCATTCGAGCTCAACGTTTACATCCCGATGATGGCCCGCAATCTCCTGGAGTCGTTCACGTTGCTGGCCAACGTGTCTCGGTTGTTCGCACAGCGGTGTGTGGCCGGGCTGACCGCCAACGTCGAGCATCTGCGCGAGCTGGCCGAATCCAGTCCGTCGATCGTGACGCCGCTGAACTCCGCGATC
>NZ_JBYCKY010000556.1:0-4461 GCF_057473605.1 Mycobacterium sp. TH-M82
GTGGGTATTGGTGGCTTCCGAGCGGGCATTCGACAGTTGGTGGTCGAGGGTGTTGCCGATGAGCTCCTTGTGACGGCGGACGGTGCGGGCTACGGCAACCAATTCCGGGCTGCGCGAGTGCGACGCCCAGGACAGCCAACCAGCCAGCAAACGACGGCCGTCGCGGCCTTTGACCCGAAACACCTCGCGGAGTTGCTCTTTGAGCAGATACGCCCGATACAGCGTGGCGTTGGTAGCCGTGATTGCGGCCAGGCTGGTGCGTTGCTCACCGGTCAAGTCGGCCGGGTTCTTGCGGGTCGCCCACCTCGCGTGCCGGTCCCGCACGCCAGCTGCTGTCATGGTGCGTACTCGCACCTTGTCGAGGGCTTTGAGCGCCCAGGCCACGACATGAAACGGATCCAGGCAGATCACCGCGGCCGGGGCCCGGTCGAGCAGCGCGGCGTGAATCCATCGCGCCCCGTCACAGCTGACGTGAGTCAACGCCGCGGCACGTTGGGCGCCGAGCTGGTCGAAGAACTTCCCCAAGGTGTCCTGGTTGCGGCCTTCGGCTGCCCACACCAGCCGGCCGGTCGTGTGATCGATCACGCACGTCACGTAGCGATGTCCCTTGCGGTAGGCGATCTCGTCGATGCCGATGCGGGTCAACCCGGCCAGCAGGTCGTTAATGTCGCGGCCATCGGCGACCACCCGGCCCACGATCGCGGCGATGGTGCGCCAGGCCACCCGCAAAAACACCGCCACCACACTGATCGCGGCGTGCGCGCTCAACCACGCGGCTGTGTCCTCAACCGCCCAGGTGTGACGGGCCCCGGGCCGCGCCCACGGCACGTGGGCCACCACCACCGCATGCTCGGGGCAGGCCACCCGCGGCGCTGCGGCCTGCAGATAGGCCTTCGTCGTCCCCAGATCCAGGCTGCGCCAGCGCCCGATCACGCCCCCGCCGTCATAGCCCGGACAGCGTTTCTGGCACCGCGAGCACCGGCTGGCCTGGTTCGCCTTGGGCCGCGCCTCAAACGCCAGCACCTCGCTGGTCACCGGCGCCTTGCCGCGCGAAGGCTCCGTCTCGATCATCACGTCATCGACGACCATGTCCTGGCCACCGAGGACCGCCGCGAATACCCTAAAATTGCGCAACGCCGTACACCCTCCTTCGTCTTGAACCCTCTAACAGTCCAAAACGTAAGCAGGACACGGCGTTGCGCCACAAAACCCCAGGTCACGAACCCGCGACTACGGCAGAAGAGCCACATCATCGCCAAAGTCCAACGCGGCCGCGCCACCCTCCACCAGATCAAACCGCAGACAGACCACTAGGAGACTCCCGGCATGGACGAACTGCCGCGCCGCGAACTGTTCGACGAGGAGCTGTACCTTCGCACGTTTCGCGACATCGCGCTCGCCGTGCGCGATGGCGAATTCTCATCGGGCTACGAACATTGGGCACGGCATGGCCGGTTCGAGGTCACTTGCAGTCAGCGCATATCCGGATCAACGTTCCTGCTTCTGCGATCGCCCACGGTGTCGAGGTCCCTGGGGTCAGTGACGACCTGGCCAGCGACGATCCATTGGGTAATTTTTCCGTCGGAGGGATCTCACTAATGGTCGCGGAGCCGGATGCCGCGCAGAAGCAGCATGCCGGGTGTAAACCCGTCAAGCGACCAAGGCGGGGTGGCCAGTCGGGTAACGCCAAGGCGGCATACCCCGTAGGCGACGCGCGTCGAGTTGAGCCGAGTCCGAACCACCGTGACGCAGAGCTGACCCGGAATTTCCGGAATCTAGTGAACGCCGGGGACATCGCGGGGGCAGCCACAATGGTCGCCGATGCTGTCGACGCTGCGGGGCCGTCCGACACGGCGGTCCTGCTCCTTGCCTTCGGGATATTCCGTCGCGCACACTTTCCACCCGGCCGGCTCATCATCAAGGCCCTTCAGGCCGGACTCACCGATGCGCAGTACCGGTCTCTCGTTACCACCTGGACCGAATACTGCCGTGCCGGATTGTCTGAGGCGGAGGTGGAAAGCTTCCTCACCGCGGTCACGACCGATCGCGGGATCCTGGACGGCACGCCGGACGGCCGGTCGACCGCCCTCAGCGACAGGCTTTTCCCGTTCATGTTGGCCACAATGATCGGCAGTATCAGGCTTCGGTCGACGCTGCCGATCCGTGTTTTCCACCACCTCCAGAAGGCGATCATCCACGAGCCTGACGACACCGTACGCTCCCGCATCTGGCCGATCCTGCAGCCCGCCCTCGATGACTACCTAAAGGTAGTCTCGACCCGCAGAATGCTGGGTGACTCTTCGGATTTGGCTTCGCTGGCCACTGAGGCCGCGACATCGCTATTCCGTGAATTCCGCGAGCAGAACACCGCCGCTGAACGGATGCACCTGGTCAGGTACGAGTCAGAGCAGCAACGCGATCGGTTGCTAGCCGAGGTCCAACGCAATCCCGAGGATGCACGGTCGGTCGTGTTCCTCGCCGAGACCTATTTCCAGATGGGCGATTTCGCCGACGCTCGCAACTGGTGCACGCGACGAATCGAAATGGGCGGCAATGACGAGGAGATCTACTGGGCACTGTTGCGGTTGGCGGCCTCGATGGCGGAACTCGGCGAACCGTGGCCAAACGTTGAAGACGCCTACCTGCGCGCCTGGATGTTCCGTCCGACCCGTGCCGAAGCCCTTCACGCCATCGCCGTTCGATACCGCCTCGACCAACGCTATCGACTTGGTTACCTGCTTGCCCAGCAGGCGGCCGAAATCCCATTCCCCGGAGAGGACATCTTCGTCATGGGATACTTCGCCGAGATTTACGCTTGGCGCGCGCTCGATGAGCAGGCGGGGTGCGCAGCCTGGATCGGTGAACACGCTGAGGCGTTCGCGCTGTGCCGACGTCTAGTCGCCCGCCCTGACATCCCCGACTGCGACCGGCAACGCATCGCGACTAACCGCGACTTCTCAGTACCGGCCATGCTCGAGGCGGCCTCACCATATCCCGAAGCCGTGGTGCAGTCGCTGATCGCTGAACCCGGTGACGCCCAGATCGCCGTCACCCTCATCGCCGGACCAGACCGCCAAACCACCGAGCAAACACTGAACTCGTTCCTGACCTGCTGCCTCGACGTGTCACGGGTCGGGCGCTTCCTGGTCCTTGACACCGGCCTCTCGGCGCCTGACCGCGCTTCACTGAAGCGACGCTACGGATTCCTCGAGTTCATCCGTCGCAGATCCACCAGCAGACCAGGAACCGAACTGGCACAGCTTCACACCCAGATCGACGCACGGTACTGGCTACACCTCGGTCAAGGGTGGCAGTTCTTCGCCCCCGACAATCTCATCAGCCGCCTCATCGCGGTGCTGCGAGCCCAACCACAGGTATTCCAGGTCGGCATCAACTTCGCCGACGCCACCACCCTCACCGGCACCACCGCAGTCGAGGACCTAGCACACCGAACACCCGACGCCGGCCGCTACGCCTTCGCCGAAAGCTTGGCCCACGGCCCAGCAATGTTCGACACCACCCGATTTAACCCAGCCACCACCCGCGTTGACCCAGCCACCGGCCCGCGCGGCACCAAGCCACGCACTGCCAGTCTCGACGAGGTGCTCTGCATCCAACCGTTCTCCGAACTCGGGCAGCAGGACCGACAGATCCCAGCAGAGACACAATTTGCCCCTAAGATCGTACGCTCGGCGTACCCGAGTAAAGTCGCGCCACGTCTGAACCACGGATTGTCCGATATACGCCTGTCGGCGACACCGATTCTTGACGTGAAACCGGTTGTCCAGATGCCGTTCCACGATGTCCAGCTTTGGTCGACCACCGGAATTGACCCTAGTTTCCAATTGCATCTGCCGCCGGGCTCTACTCTCCTACATCCCGGCTGGTACGTGCTGAGCGTGGCCCTACGGCCAACCGCAGGCCGATTAAGTCATCCAAAACTGTACCGTGATCATGGTGATGGCTTTAGAGAGCAAGACAGCGACTACCTTGTACTTGCCGACAACACTATCCATCATCGGCTGCTCATCAAGGTCGAACGTCCCATATACGGATTGCGCCTAGACCCCAGCGACAGCTCAGAGGTTAGCGAATTCCTCTTAGGTTGCCTGCGAATTCGCCGGATCAGTCTGCAGGAGGCCCGGAACGAAACGTGGCTGCGAACCGTGCACGAGGTCTGCGTGGCGCTGCACCCCGGCCCGAGGGGTGCGCTCAAGAATCTGTACCGCAACACGCATGGGGGAACGGACTATTCCGAGTGGATCAAGACCCACGACACTTTGGATGACAGCTTGCGCGCGCAGATCAGGGCCGATATTGAGGCAATGGTAGAACAGCCGTTGATCTCGATCATTTTACCCGTGTACAACACGCCCGAACGATGGCTGCGCGCGTGCCTGGACAGCGTCCGCAGCCAACTCTATGGCGTCTGGGAACTCTGCATTGCCGACGACGCCTCGA
>NZ_JBYCKY010000557.1:0-3912 GCF_057473605.1 Mycobacterium sp. TH-M82
CCCGGTGCGGCACCGTACGCTGCCCTGATGGCCACCACCCGCGTCGAACGGGCCTTCGACGGCGTCGGTGGTGTGCGCATCGTCTACGACGCCTGGATGCCCGAGGCCGCGCCACGCGCCGTGGTCGTCCTGTCGCACGGCTTCGGCGAGCATGCCCGTCGCTATGACCACGTCGCGCTGCGCTTCGGCGAGGCCGGGCTGGCAACCTATGCGTTGGATCACCGGGGGCACGGCCGATCGGGCGGCAAGCGGGTGCTGTGCAAGGGAATATCCGAATACACCGGGGACTTCCACACCTTGGTCGGCATCGCCACCAGGGAGCACCCCGGTGTGCCGGGTGTGGTCCTCGGGCACAGCATGGGCGGCGCGATTGTCTTCAGTTACGGCGTGGACCACCCCGACGACTATCAGTTGATGGTGCTGTCCGGCCCGGCGGTGGCGATGCAGACCGTCGTGCCGCCGGCGCTGGTGATCGCGGCCAAAGCGCTCGGGCTGATCGCGCCGGGACTACCGGTGCAGGCACTCGATTCGTCCGCGGTGTCGCGTGACCCCGAGGTGGTGGCCGCCTACGACAACGACCCGCTGGTCCACCACGGCCGGGTGCCCGCCGGCGTCGCGCGGGCGTTGGTGTTGGTCGGCGAGACGATGCAGCAGCGCGCCGCCGCGTTGGCCGCGCCGCTGCTCATCCTGCACGGTGCCGAAGACCGGCTGGTCCCCGTCGACGGCAGTCGGCAGCTCGCCGCCGGCGTCGGCTCTGCCGACGTGCGGTTGAACATCTATCCGGGGCTGTACCACGAGGTGTTCAACGAACCGGAGCGCGATCGGGTGCTGGCCGACGTGGTGGAGTGGATCGACACGAGGTTGTGATATCTGGCTTGTCCGGACTTGTCACAGCGGTCGGCTAGCTTTGCTTGCATGACCCGCGATGACAAGATGTTGGCGCGCATCGCCGCGCTGCTGCGCCAAGCCGAGGGCACCGACAACGGCCACGAGGCCGAGGCGTTCATGGCGGCGGCGCAGCGACTGGCCACTGCGACCTCCATCGACCTGGCAGTTGCCCGCTCGCACGCGGCTGCCCGCTCCCCGGCGCAGACGCCGGTCCAGCGCACCATCACCATGGGCCAGCCGGGCACCAGGGGGTTGCGCACCTACGTGCAACTGTTCGTGGTGATCGCATCGGCCAACGACGTACGCTGTGACGTGGCGTCGAATTCGACGTTCGTCTACGCCTACGGGTTCGCCGAGGACATCGACGCCAGCCATGCCCTCTACGCCGGCCTGGTGGTCCAGATGGTGCGGGCATCGGACGCCTACGTCGCCTCCGGGGCGCACCGTCCCACCCCGACGATCACCGCCCGGCTGAACTTCCAGTTGGCGTTCGGCGCCCGGGTCGGGCGGCGGCTGGCCGAGGCTCGCGAACAGGCCCGCCAGGAAGCCGAGAAGGATCGTGGGCGTCCGCCGGGTACTGCTATCGCGCTGCGTAACAAAGACATCGAGCTGCGGGATTACTACCGCAGCGCGTCGGCGGCGCGCGGCTCCTGGCGGGCCAGCCGGGCCTCGGCGGGCTATTCCTCGGCGGCGCGCCGCGCCGGGGACCGGGCCGGCAGGCGGGCGCGGCTCGGCGACAGCCCGGAGCTGTCGGTGGCGCGGGCCGCGTTGGGGCAGTGAACGAATTCGTTGTTGAGCGCGACGCGCAACGCTCCAAGGTCTACGCCGCGGAAGACTTCGTCCGGATATTGTTTGATCGCGCCGCTGAGCACGCAACGGGCAGCGTCGACTTCTTCGGCGCGCAGCTGACCCTGCCGCCGGAGGCGCGGTTCGCGTCGGTTGCGGCGGTGCAGCGTTACGTCGATGACGTGTTGGTATTGCCGGCGGTTCGGCAGCGGTGGCCGGCGATCAGCCCGCTGTCGGTGCGGTCACGACACGGGGCGACCGCGGCACACTATGAACGCCGTGACGGCGCAGGTGTCATCGCGGTTCCCGGCTGGGCGATGCGTGAGCTGGTCGTGCTGCATGAGATCGCACACCACCTCTGCGATGACCAGCCGCCGCACGGACCCCAGTTCGTCGAGACCTTCTGCGGCCTGGCCGAACTGGTAGTGGGCCCTGAGTTAGGGCATGTGCTGCGGGTGGTCTATGCGAAGGAGGGTGTCCGGTAACGTAGCTCGTCTTAGCTGACGACGACCATTTCGTCGCCGCAGGTGCACCGATACGGTCCACTGGCGCCGGGGCAGTGGCAGGCCACCTCGATGCGAACTCGGCAACCGCAGTCCTGGTGGGTGCAGGTCAGCAACGTCCCGGCTTCGTTGTTTGCCATGTGATCTGTCCTTCCTTCGTGAATCCCGGTGCGGAACCACCGCAGTATATACCCCATACGGGTATTGGGTCTGGTTCGGTGGGTGTCGGGTGCCGTGATCGGCTAGCGTTGGCCGCATGACCCAGCAGTCGACTCCCGAAGACGTGGACGCGTTCTTGGACCGCACGCTGGTCGGCCATGATCCCGAGATGGCTGCGGTGCTCGCAGCCAGCGAAGCGGCCGGCTTGCCGCGAATCGCGGTGTCACCCCAGCAGGGCAGGTTCTTGTATCTGTTGGCCAGCGCCGTCGGAGCCCGGCGCGTCCTTGAGATCGGCACCCTGGGCGGCTACAGCACCGTTTGGCTGGCCCGTGGAGTGGGTCCGCAGGGCCGGGTGGTGACGCTGGAATACAACCCCAGGCATGCCGAGGTGGCGTGGGCCAATACCGCCGGCGCCGGTGTCGGCGACCGAGTGGAGGTGATCGTCGGCGCGGCGCTGGAGACGCTGCCGACCGTAACCGGTGGCCCGTTCGATCTGGTGTTCATCGACGCCGACAAGGAGAACAATGCCGCCTATCTGGAGTGGGCCGTACGGCTGACCCGTCCCGGCGCAGTCATCGTGGTCGACAACGTTATTCGGGAAGGCGAAATCCTGGCGCCCGGGGACAACGAGGAGGCGCAGGGGACGCGCAGGTCGCTGGAGTTGCTCGGTGAGCACCCGCGGCTGGACGCGGCGGTGATCCAGACGGTGGGGGTCAAGGGTTGGGACGGCTTCGCCCTCGCCCTGGTGAGATAGCCGCTTTTCGGCGCGAGCATGCGCAAAGTCGCACTCTGCGGACCCTGCGAGTGCGACTTTGCGCATGCTCGCGGGGAGAGGGGCGCCGTCAACCGCAGACCGCGCCGCGGGCCGCCGAGCCCACCAGCTTGCGGTATTTGGCCAGCACGCCGGTGGTGTAGCGCGGCGGTGGTGGAGTGAAACCCGCACTACGGGAGGCGAAGTCAGCTGGGTCGACCAAGATGTCCAGCGTCGCCCCGGCGACGTCCAGCCGGATCCGGTCGCCGTCGCGGATGAACGCGATCGGCCCGGCGTCGACCGCCTCGGGGGCGACATGGCCCACGCACAGGCCGGTGGTGCCGCCGGAGAACCGGCCGTCGGTGAGCAGCAGCACGTCCTTGCCGAGCCCGGCGCCCTTGATGGCGCCGGTGATCGCCAGCATCTCGCGCATCCCTGGCCCGCCCTTGGGGCCCTCGTAGCGGATCACCACGGCGTCGCCGGAGCGGATGGTGCCATCCTCCAACGCATCCAGCGCCGCCCGCTCGCCGTCGAAAACCCTTGCGGTGGCTTCGAACACCTTCGTGTCGAAGCCGGCCGTCTTGACCACCGCCCCCTCCGGAGCCAGCGATCCGTACAGGATGGTGATGCCGCCGGTCGGGTGGATCGGATGGTTCAGGGCGCGCAGCACCTTGCCGTCGGTGTCCGGCGGTGCGATCTTGGTGAGGTTCTCGGCGACGGTCTGGCCCGTCACGGTCAGGCAGTCACCGTGGAGAAGACCGGCATCGAGCAGGGCCTTCATCACCACCGGTACGCCGCCGACCCGGTCCACGTCGGACATCACAT
>NZ_JBYCKY010000558.1:0-1547 GCF_057473605.1 Mycobacterium sp. TH-M82
GTGGTGCGGATCCTGAAGGATCTGGACCGCGACATCCAGGGCCGGGACGTGCTGATCGTCGAGGATGTCGTCGACTCCGGCCTCACGCTGTCCTGGCTGCTGCGCAACCTGAGCAGCCGGCATCCGCGGTCGCT
The DNA here is from genome assembly GCF_057473605.1 of Mycobacterium sp. TH-M82. Lineage (NCBI taxonomy): Bacteria > Bacillati > Actinomycetota > Actinomycetes > Mycobacteriales > Mycobacteriaceae > Mycobacterium > Mycobacterium sp. TH-M82. Next base: position 135 of record NZ_JBYCKY010000558.1, read on the forward strand.
GCGGGTGTGCACGCTGCTGCGCAAGCCCGATGCGCGGGGCGCCAACGTCGAGATCGCTTACGTGGGCTTCGACATCCCCAACGACTTCGTCGTGGGTTACGGCCTGGACTATGACGAGCGCTACCGCGACCTGTCGTACATCGGCATGCTGGACCCGCGGGTCTACCAGCAGTAGCCCGGCCGCAGTCCAGCCTCCACACCGCGGCCACCGAGAGGCTCACCGTCTGGCTGGCCGGGTTCCAGCGGAACGGCGGCCGGCATGGCCTTCTGGGCGCCGGGCGCGGCCCTCGGCTCGGCGCTGTCCGTGGATTCGCAGACGGTGGTGCTGACGTCCTTGCGCTCGATCCGGGCTCCGGCGAGCGCGCCGGGGACCGCCTGCTGGCGGTCGTTGGTCTGATCCATCGCCGCGGTGACGTCGGGTGCGGTGAACTCGATGCCGACCTGGACGGTCAACGTGTCCGGGACGCCCTGGACGTGCCCCGAACCGACGACGGTCACCTGGCGGGCACACGCCCCCGGCTTGGATGGGGTGGTGGGAGTCGCACGCCGACACCGTGGCGATGGCAGCGCCGGCGGCATCATGACAGCCAAAACTCAGCTGTCTGGTGCTATCTGGTCGTAGGCGTCGACTCGCCATGTCCCGTCCACCAGACTCAGCTGATTCCAGCATGCCGTGCGCTGCTGGACCCGACCGAGCGACGGATCCAATTGCTCTAACAAGGTCTGGTTGAACGCGTCATGAGAAACCAGGATGATGGGACCGGGCGCGCGTTCGGCGACGAGTTCGAAAAACGCCCGCTTCGCGCGTTCTGCCAGGGCAGTACGTGGCTCGACTCCTGGCGCGGAATCTACGCTTCCGTATTGCTTTTCGACTTCGGCTCGGGGATGTCCGGTCATCGGCCCGTAGTCACGGTCGTTCAGACGCAAGTCGACGCTCACCGGGATGCCGGCGGCTCGGCCAATGGCCTCGGCAGTCGAGACCGCCCGCTGCAGAGGACTGGACACCACCGCCGTCGCACCTTTGGTTGCGAGCACTTTGGCCAGGCGCTCTACCTCGGCAAGGCCGACTTCGTCCAGCGGAGGATCGCTCAATCCGCGCAGCCGGCCCTCGGCATTGAACGCCGTACGGCCATGACGCGCCAGGTAAACTCGCGACATTTCTTCAGTCATTTCTCTCCTTTGCCCGGGTTTGTCGGGGTCCTGAAATGCGTTTTCGGCAACTCATCCGGAACTGGGACGGCGGAAGACGAGGACGGGACACGCGGCGTGTTGGACGCAGTGCTGGCTGACCGAACCCAGCAGCATTCCGGCGAATCCGCCCCGGCCCCGGCTGCCTACGACAAGCAGGTCTGCTGATCGCGAGGCCTCGGTGAGAACGTCCGCTGGTTGTCCCTTGACCACGCGAAGATTCAC
>NZ_JBYCKY010000559.1:0-10165 GCF_057473605.1 Mycobacterium sp. TH-M82
TGCTGAACGCCTTGACCTGTACGACGCCGATCCCGCAGCGGTGTCGGCTGCGTTGCGGGCCGCGCGGGGCAAGACCGGCTAAGAATGTTTTCGGCGTTCCTCGACACGTGCGTCCTCGTTCCAAGCCTGTCGCGAGATGTCCTTCTTGAGGTCGCCGAACAGTCGGTCTACCGACCGTTGTGGAGTGGCAGCCGTCGTCGAAGTGATCAGCCTGCCCGACGCGACGGATCGCCACGTCGTGGCGGCTGCGCTATCGGGACGTGCAGACGTAATCGTGACCGGAAATCAGAAGGATTTCCCGCCCGAGGAGCTGCCAGTGTCGATGTTTTCGCAAACCGCAGATACATTTCTGCTCGATTCGCTCGACCTGCACCCCAGCGCCGTCCTGGCGGCGGTGCGTGCAGTCGCCATGAGGACTGGACGAAATGGGCCACCGCGGAGCGCGACCGAAATCGCGACGTTGTTGCGGGACCGGCAGTGCCCGGGATTCGGCGCGGCATTGCTCCTTGCACTTAGCTAATCGGGTGCAACATCTCGGCTGCGGGCGCCGGCGAGCTGCTGTCGAAGCACTTGTGGTCCCAAAATGGGACCGCGCTCTGGGTCGTCTGATCTGCCACCCAGAACATCACAGCAGATCAGAGCTCATTTTCTTGAGTCGGGCTGACAGGATTTGAACCTGCGACCACTTGACCCCCAGGCTTAACGGCGGTATGCGCGCGCGTCCGCCTGTATCCGTTTTATCGCTGTGCCACAACAGATTAAGCCGGTTGCGGACAGCAACGGACAGGTGCGGAAAACCACGGTGAAATCGACCAAATGGCGGTACGAATAGCGGTACGGATCACCGGCGAGGACCCGGTGGGTAGCGCCGTGCAAGTGCTGCGTGGGCACTCGTCGATCGCGACCACCGAGCGGTACACCGCGGTCGACGACGAGGAGATTCGCGCCGCGGCAGAGATGGCGATCTTCATCGTCGATTGTTGGGCCGGCCGTGGCTGGACCCTCATTCGTGTGCACGACCACGTCAGGGGATGGAATCATGGCGCTCGATGAGCACCCCGACTCCAGCGGCCTGGCCTCCCCTCACAGAAGACGCGTTAGCCCAAGCCGCAGCCAACGGCACGCTGGGAGAGAATCACCACCTCGACTTAAAGCGCGAGCTCAAGGGAGGTGATTCGGGCAACCGCGAGATCGCGAAGGACATCGCCGCATTTTCCGAGGACGGCGGGACCATCGTGATCGGCGTCGATGAGACCACGAAACCGCCGAGTCTGACGCCGGTAACGCTTGCCAATCTCGCGGAGCGTATCGAGCAGGTCGGGCGGACGCGAGTAGACGAAGCGGTCACGGTCACGACCACGCAAATTCCATCCAACGCGAACCCGGACGAGGGCTACTTGCTGGTCCACGTGCCTGTGTCTCCGCGTCCGCCCCATATGGCGGACAACAAGTACTACGCCCGCGGCGACAAGACCAATATCCCGCTTTCGAATGCCGAAGTGCTCCGCAAGCACGAGCGTCTGATCGCGCAGAACACGGATCTTGCGGCTGAGGCGCTTGGTCTGATCGACGAGGTCCACCAGCGCAGCGGGTTCTCCCCCGTTATGGCTGTCCTCGCGAGGCCGCTGGGCGCCAGAGACGATCTGCTGATGCAGTTGGCAGTGTCGGATTCAGCACGCGCGGACCTATTGAGTTTGCTGAACGCGGCAGGCGTGCACCAGGTGGCCGAACCAAGTCTCCGACAACCGTTCGGGGTATGGCCGCGCCCTGGTGGGATCGCCGGTACTAGTTGGCAGGGCAACAGCCGATTCGAGGGAGGTGAGCGGCAAGCCGAGATCAAATTGCACGAGTCAGGGGCGATTACGCTGCTGTCCGGCGGGGCCGTGAGAATGTACGGCGGCGTATGGCTAGAAGAACCGCGGCCGCGTGTCATGGAATCGCTGATCCTCGGTCACACTGACCTCGTCGTCCGTCTGGCTGCCCAGGTAGCGCTGTATGGGTTCAGCGGCTCATGGCGATTCGGTGTCGCCGTCACTGGCATCGAGGGCGCCAACTCGTTCGCACTGAGCTCGACTTCCGGCTACGACGACCAGATGCCGATCTACACCGACCGCGACTACTCGCGAGCGAAGACTGCGTCGCTGGCGGAGATTCAACAGTCGCCGCACGTCATCGTGCGCGACCTCGTCGGTCAGCTGCTCCGCAGCCTGTCGAGTGCAAGCCAATTCCCTTGGCTATACACGCCTTGAGGCCGGATTAGGCCCGTCAGGTCGAGCGCATGGCTTACTGGCCAGCGGTCCGCAAATCGAGAATGGGACGGTTGTTGATCGCACTCATTGCGGTCCAGGTGGCAACGGGGGCCAATCTGGGTCCCGCTCGCCGACAACCCATTCGCCGTTCTCATCGAGGGTGATGAGTCGCCAGCCGCGAGTTCCGAATTCGGCGCGCTCGAGCCGCGCCTTGGCGAGTTGCGTTCTCAGAACGCTGCGGCCGTCTGGCCCGAACTGCGCCAGCATCGCGTCCTGCTGAAGGTAAAGGCCGAACTCCATTGACTTGTAACGGTATTCGAGGATGTTAATGCGGTTCGAGTCCTCCATTTGCTCCCAGAACCATCCAAAGAATTCGCGCACTCTGGTCGAGTAAGTCGCGATGGGCGTCATAACGTCGACGTTGTCGCCGTCATGCGATGTGATGTACTTGCGCCCCTTCGATCGCCAGCCGTCCCACTTGAGCAACTCGGCGCGGTCAAGGGTGATTGTGTTCCACAGGGCCATCGGACCACCGGGGCCGGCTTTGGACCAGTTGGTGGCCATAGACGTAACGGGGATGGCGTAGTGCAGGGAGTAGTTTCGCAAGTCAACCAGGAACGTGGTCGGCTCGTCGCTCAGCAGTTCGTCGACCTTCGGTGTCCAGACCTCCACCTCCCACTTGGTGCGCTTGTCGTCGGTGCCTGGTGCGTGACGTTCGGGCCATACTCGACGGTGGATGCCGCGCATAACGTCGCGGAGCGTTGCTAGTGCGGCCAGGTAGTTGTGCAGCAGGCGGGCAGCTTCGGTCCCGAAGTCATCGGGCAGCTCACTGACGAACATCTGCGTTCCGACGAACTGGGTGAAGTGCTTCTCAAGCTCGACGCTGTTACCAGCGAAGACGCCGGATGCGCGGTTCAGCTGTTCGAACCAGTCGCGGTACACCTTGCCTGGCAGCGCGTCCAGGTGAGCGTTCCGGCTGTCCATCATCCGACCGAATGGGGACTGGTAGGTGGTCGTCTCGGCGTCGTCTTCGGCTTCGTCGTGGTCGGGGCTGTCCACATCCGCCGAAGGTACGCCACGAAGGGATGGCGTTTCAGGACAGGCTGACGGGCTTCTCGGGCACCCGTCCGGCGCTGGTAGGGCCGCGCCGGCCGGTACGCAGCTGACCCCCAAAGAGCCAGCGAAGCGGCCACCAGCACGGACGAACCGGGCCCCTTGCGGTCCCAGCCGAACGCCTGCCCGCCATGCCGGACGCCGATCTGCGACAAACCGTCTCATCCCCGACTATTGTCCGACATACCCGGTCAAACCGGGTTCCGAACGGGGAGGGTGGCGCATCGATGCCTGAGCCTTGGTTGTCGGCGGAGGAAATCGCCGCCCACTTGGGCGTCACCAAGGACACCGTTTACTCGTGGATCGCCGACAAGGCGATGCCTGCCCACAAGATCGGCCGCCTCTGGAAATTTCAGGCCAGCGAGGTCGACAGTTGGGTTCGCAGCGACGGGACAGGGGGCAAATGACGGTGGACACCTTCCAACGCCAATCCGAAGGAGAAGCGCCATGCATTTGACTGGCGATAAGGTCATCGCTTGGAAGGACCCGTCAGCGCCAACCGGGATCACAACCGAGAAGGTGTATCTGGGCCCCGATCCGTTCGGTCTCGGCGGCTTCCAGGTCGCGGTTGCGAGCGCATCGGCGGCTTCCTCACGGCAAGCGTTACGGGATCTGTTCTCGGCCCGCAAAGGCAAGACTCAGACGCAGCTTGTAGTTGCGGTCGTGCATGGCGGAAAGGTGCAACTGTGCGGCCCTGACCCACAGGCCCAACCCATCGAGCTACCTGTCGAGCAAGCTGAACGTCAACTTCAGTCAGTTCTAGCCGAACCCGACGTCTTGGCTGCCACCGAACGCTTCGCTGGCTTCCGCAGGGCCAGCGGCACCACCGGAGTCTCGGGATTTACCAACAGCGGACTCTTCGCGACCCATCACATCATGAGCAATGTCCCGAAACGGACCGACTGGGGCGAACTCGGCAAGCAGGCCTCAGCCTTGCTCGGTCTGCGCCGGACGAAACTGATTGAAGCGCTAGGTTTCAGCACTCAGCCCGGTCCCAATGGGTCGCTCCTGCTCTCGGTCGGCAAGCATCCGCCGCGCGCGGTCGCGGTCCTGCTGGAGGACTCCGAGCAGTTCGACACCAAGACCCAGCGGTTCCAGCTCTCGCCCGTGGCGTTTGGACTCGCCCTAGCCTCACGTCAGGAACTTCCCTGGCTCGTTGTACTCCGGAAAGATCAAATTCGCCTTTACGCGGGCCGCGACGGTGTTGGGGTCGGATCAAAGGGTCAAGCGGAGACCTTCTTCGAGGTCGACCTATCGACCATCGACGCGGAATTCGCTGCTCTGCTGCCGCTAATCTTCTCCGCGGCCGCACTCACGAGAGACGGCACAGCAGAGGAACTGCTGCGCGACAGCGGCCGCTACGCAACCGAACTCGGCCGTCGGCTTCGTGAGCGAATCTACGACGAAATCGTGCCACCGTTGGCCGAGGAGGTTGCTTGGCACCTCGCGAATGACGCGGGACTTGAGCTTGACGCGGAGGGTCTCTCGACTGCATATCGCGTAACGCTCCGCATACTGTTCCGCTTGCTTTTCCAAGCCTATGCCGAGGATCGAGGACTGTTGCCGTCGGGCCGGAACGAGGGCTTTGACGCGAACAGCCTCAAGACAATTGCGCGGCGATTGCTCGATTCCGATATCGAAGAGTTCGGAGACGCATCAACGATGTGGTTCGACCTCGTCCAGGTTTGGAACGCAATCGACCAAGGAAACCCGCAGTGGCAGATCCCCACCTACAACGGCGGCCTTTTCTCCACCGACCCGGATCGATCACCCGAGGGTGCGCTACTCAAGAAGATCGAGCTGCCCGACAGCGTCCTGGGTCCGGCCCTGAAGAGCTTACTCATTGACGTCAGCGACGACGGAGTGCTGGGTCCGGTCGACTTCCGATCGTTGAGTGTTCGCGAGTTCGGCACAATCTATGAAGGGCTGCTCGCTAGTTCGCTCTCCATTGCTGAGGCCGATCTGACCCTCGACACTGCCGGAGCGTGGGTCCCGGCAGGTAAAGGTGATGAGGTAGTAGCGCCGGCCGGCGCGATCTACTTCCACACGGCATCTGGCGAACGAAAGGCGACCGGCTCCTACTTCACACCGAAGGTCGTCGTAGACCACCTAGTTGAGCGCTCGATTGTTCCCGCCCTCACGAAGCACCTTGAGAGGATTGCCCAACACCTCACGAAGGGCGATGCCGCCGCCGCAGCGCGCGATTTCTTTGACTTCCGAGTTGCCGACTTGGCCATGGGTTCGGGTCACTTCCTCGTCGCCGCAGTCGACAAGATCGAAGCCCTCATGCGCACGTTTCTAACCGATCACTCCGTCCCCGGTGTGATCGAGGAGTTGCTCAGGCTGGCGGGTGTGGCTAGAGATGCACTCGGAACGGACGACGTCGCGAAGAGCGAAGTCGACGAGGTCGGCCTGCTGCGCCGGCAAGTCGCACGCCGATGCATCTACGGACTGGACATCAATCCGATGGCCGTTGAACTTGCGCGCCTGGCGATATGGATTCACACGTTCGTTCCCGGCCTGCCAATGAGCAACCTCGACCATGGGCTTATCAACGCGAACAGCCTGACCGGAATTGGGACGATTGAATAGGCGCTCGACGCGTTACAGCCCGGGCGCAATCCCGGCGAAATCTCCCTTTTCGACGAGATTTTGACCGACCAACTCGCCTCTGCCAAGACCCTTCTCGTCGACGTCGCCAACGCCAGTGAAGCCAACAAAGCTGAAGTCGAGGAAGGGGCGCGACTCCTTGTCCAGGCTCGCGAAGCGGCCGATACCGCCCGTCGAATATTCGATGCCGCGGTAGCTGCTCGAATCGGATGGATCGACCCGGGGGTAATCCTCGACGACAAGTCGCTTCAGCGCGTCCTCGAGCGCCACGAGGTTGTTGAGGCTGCAGAGCAACTCCAGCCGGCACACATGCCGTATTTGTTCCCCGAGGTCTTTCTGCGGACCGCAGCAGGATTCGATGTCATCCTGGGCAACCCACCCTGGGAGAAGATCAAGGTCGAGACAGACCAGTGGTGGGGAATTCGCCTCCCCGGGCTGCGCAGCATGCCGCAGAAACAGAAGACCGCGGCGCTAAAGGAGTTCCGCGAGTCACGACCTGACCTTGAGGCGGAATTTGAAAGCGAGTGCGAGACCGTCCAAGCACTCAATGAAGTAATCAAAAGGGGGCCGTTCGCACTGGGGTCCGGGGACACGGACCTTTACCAGGCCTTCGCGTGGCGCAACTGGCAACTCTTGCGAGAAGGCGGGCGCTTCGCGATCGTCCTACCGCGCGGTGCGCTTTCAGGCTCCGCACTGACTGAATGGCGACGAGAGGTCCTCGCAAGCGGCTCCTTCGCGGACGTGTGCTTTATTGAAAACACAGGGCGCTGGGCCTTCGACATGGAACCGCGCTACACCATAAGCCTCACCGTCGCAGAGAAGAGTAAAGAACGTGTAGTCCGGTGGGCCGGCCCCTTTGCAAGTGAGAAGACGTTCCTTGCAGGTGCCGAAGTCCTTGCCGAGGTTTCGTCCGATGAGTTCCTGTCGTGGTCGAAGACCGTCGCCTTCCCTCTCATCCCCGACCCCGTCTCCGCGCAGATATTTCGGCAAATGAAGCGGAGCCCTCGCTTCGACGCGGTCCGGGATCACTGGGAGTTCCGTCCGATTCGTGAACTCGATGCCTCCGGCGACAAGAAGGTCATGGAGTTCGACGTCGATGAGGCGAAGGGCCGCATCCCAATCGACGCTGGCGCCTCCTTCACTCTCTGGTCGCCCGATTACGGAGCACCGTATGCATACAGCAAGAAGAAGGCCTTACGCCCCTACCTGGGCGCCAAGGCTGTTGGCGGCCACGGCAGACTGCCCGGTGACGGCCATATAAGTGCCCGGTGGCGGTCATGAAAATTGCCCGCTGACGGTCACGAGATCTGCCCAACTGATTTGTTGTTCGTCCCGCGTGCCTACGGCGTGCGGGGCCCCTCCTCGGGTGCGCTGAATGGCGCCAACCGTTGTTCAGCTCCCGAGGAGGGGATTAGTGAAGTCTGCCGAGGAGATCATGGAAATTCTGGAAGCCTTCGATTTGACCGGTTCGTTGCGTGATGCCGCCGAGTTGGCGGGGTGTTCGCATCACACGGTTGCTGATTATGTGGCGGCGCGGGAGCGCGGTGAGTTGACGCCCGGTCGCGCGCAGCGGCGGGGGATGCTGGTGGATCCCTACCTGCCGAAGCTGGAGGAGTGGGTCGAGCACTCCCGGGGCAAGGTCCGTGCTGATGTCGCCCACGACAAGCTGGTCGCGTTGGGGTATGTGGGTTCTGAGCGCACGACCCGGCGGGCGGTTGCCGAGGTCAAGGCGGCGTATCGGGCCGGGCGCCGGCGGGTGCATCGGCCCTGGGTGCCTGAGCCGGGGATGTGGTTTCAGTACGACTTCGGGGATGGCCCACGGGTGCGTGGTGTCGCCACGCAGTTGTTTTGCGCGTGGCTGGCGTGGTGCCGGTTCCGGGTGGTGCTGGCGCTGCTGGATAAGACGGCACCGTCGGTGATGGCTGCGATCGATACGACGCTGCGGACTTTTGGTGGGGTGCCCACCTACGGGTTGACCGATAACGAGAAGACGGTGACCAGCGAGCATGTGGCGGGGATACCGGTGCGCAACGCCAAGATGCTGGATTTCGCCCGCCATTACGGGTTGGCGATCGCCACGTGTGTGCCAGCAGATCCGGCAAGCAAGGGCGGCAGCGAGAACGCGGTCAAGATCGCCAAGGCCGACCTGGTGCCCTGTGAAGCCAACCTGCTCGACGAATATGACAGTTTCGCTGAGCTGGAAGCGGCGTGCGCGGTGTTTTGCGAGCAGGTCAACAATCGTGTGCACCGGGTGACCCGGCGGGTGCCGGCGGAGATGCTGGCCGAGGAACGCACCCGGCTGCACCGGCTACCGGCCCATCCCTACACCGCGGCGTTCGGGGTGACCCGCACCGTACCGCCCAACACGGCCATGGTCGCCTTTGAGTACGGGGCGTATTCGGTGCCGCACACCTTGTGCGGTCAGACGGTGTGGGTGCGGCCGTATGCCGATCAGGTGGTGATCGTGCATGTTGGCGATGCCGGCCCAGTCGAGGTAGCCCGCCACGAACGCACCACACCGGGTAACCCGCGGGTCGACGACGCGCATTTCCCGCCACGACCCGAGGGGCCGCTGGGCCGAACCCCACGTGCGAAAAATGTTGCCGAAGCGCAGTTTTTGGCTCTCGGTGACGGGGCGACGTTGTGGCTAACCGAGGCCGGGGCCGCGGGATGCTCGCGGATTCGGGCCAAAATGGCCGAGGCAGTCGACTTGGCCGCACTACACGATCCGGCCGCCGTGGACCGCGCACTGGGCCACGCCGCCACCGCGGGCCGATTCGGCCACGGTGATCTGGCCGCCATCGTGGCCCATCAGGCCGGCGACCCCGACCACCGCAGCCCATCTGAGCCGGCGCGCGCAGGCGAGCACAACAGCCTGTCCCAAGGCACCGCCGGCTGGGCCGCACTCGGTGAGCAGGAGGACAACTAACGATGGCCTACCTTGACATCGCCTCAAAGACCGTATCGATCCTGCTCAACACCGGCGGCACCGACGATCCAGACCAGCTGGTCGGCGTGGCCGCCGGAGAGCTGTTCGAATGGGCATGGTTGATCACCGAGCTTGCCTGCTGGCTCGCCGACGACGACCAGCACACCCGCGCCGACGTCGACCGGTTCTTCGGCGGCTACCGCAGCACCGACACAACCGCGTGGTTGGCCACCCGCACCGCTGAGCGCATCGCCGCGCTGCTCGACGGGGATCGAGGCCAGCCATGAGCACAACAACACCGGCGCCACCACCGCTCGATGACGAGCTGATGCGGCTGCTCAAGCGGATGCGGCTGCCCTACATCCGCAACGCCGCACCCGAGCTGCTGGCCACCGCCAAAGCGCAACGCTGGGAACCCGCCGAGGTCCTCAAAGCGCTTCTGGTCGAAGAAGTCAACGGACGGGACCGCTCCGCGCTGGCGACCCGGCGGAGTCGTGCAGGATTTCCCACCGGCAAAACCTTCGCGGCGTGGGATCCGGCCTTGTCATCGATACCGGCACCCACCCAGGCCGCATTGCGCACCCTGGAATGGATCCACCGGCGAGAAAACCTAGTGGTCTGCGGGCCCTCAGGCACCGGCAAGACGTTCCTGCTCGAAGCCCTCGGCCAGCAAGCCGTCGAAGCCGGTCACCACGTCGCGTGGTTTCGCCTTGAACAACTCGGCGCCTTGGTGCGCCGGCACCGCGCCGATGACAGCGTCACCAAAGCGATCGCACGCATCCTGCGCGCTGATCTCGTCGCCGTCGATGACATCGGCCTGCTGCCCGTCGGCGTCGATGCCGCCGAAGGCCTCTACCGCCTTGTCGATGCCGCCTACGAGAAACGCTCGATCGCGTTATCGAGCAATCTTCACCCGGCAGGATTCGACGAGCTGATGCCCAAGACACTGGCCACCGCTACCGTCGACCGGCTACTACACCATGCCCACCTCTGCCAGACCAACGGCGACAGCATCCGGCTCACCCAAGCCATGGCCGGCAAGGGGGTCAACGCCTTGACCTGACCCCATCCCTGGGCACGTCTGGTGGCCACGACCGGGCAGATCTCATGGCCACCAGCGGGCAGTTCTCATGACCGCCACCGGGCAGTTCCCCATGTCCCTTGACAAAGTACGTTCTGTCGCTGGTCTGGAAGTTCTGCATATAGCCCACGAAATGAGTACAGACAACTTCATATCTGAGACCGCAGGTAGCCCCTTGGCACG
>NZ_JBYCKY010000560.1:0-1718 GCF_057473605.1 Mycobacterium sp. TH-M82
TGGATGCGCTTGTAGTGGTTGTAGACGGCCACCGCCAGCGTCCGTTTGGCGGTGTCCTGGCCGATGACATAGCCCTCCAGGAAGTCCCTGATCTCCGTAGGCTTGGGCAGTTCGTCGAGTTTGACATCGGCGGCATCGGCCAGTTCTTCTTCGATGATCTCGTTGCACAGGTCGATGCACTCATCGCAGATGTACACACCCGGGCCTGCGATGAGCTTCTTGACTTGCTTCTGGCTCTTCCCGCAGAACGAGCACTTCAACAGGTCACCGCCGTCTCCGATGCGCGCCATGGTGCTTCAGTGCCTACTTCCTGTTCGCCGTTCGTCGTCGGTGCGTCGAGTGCTGAGTTAGGTGCTCTGCTCCGACGCTACCTGCTTGGTTTGGCACGACGCGACCCATCGGGCCGAATCGCGTCGTTGGTATTCGTCGTAGGTCGTGGTTTTCTGTGGTTCCTGTGGTTCCTGTGGCTTGTGTCCGCTCCAGAAGATATCGCCTCACCGGGCCGCATCATGGTGAAACGCGCTGCCGTGGCCTTGGCGTGTCGCGGTCGTTACCCGACTGAAAGGCTTGCAGGCACTGCGGTGCCTACAGTGGCGGCCGTGGGGTTCACGGGGTTGGTGGTGCCCGACGATACCGTGCTCGTCAGCGATGGCGGTCTGGCCACCGAACTGCAAGCACGCGGCCATGACCTGTCCGACCCACTATGGTCGGCGCGACTGCTCGCCGATGCACCACAAGAGATCAGCGCCGTGCACACCGCTTTCTTTCGTGCCGGGGCAATGATCGCCACCACCGCCAGCTATCAGGCATCCTTCGGCGGGTTCGCCGCACGGGGAATCGACACGGACACGGCGACCCGGTTGCTGCGGCACAGCGTGGACCTGGCCCGTGCCGCCGAGCGCGTCGCTTCCCGCGACGGCGGTAGCCGGTGGGTGGCCGCCTCCGTCGGCCCGTATGGTGCCGCGCTCGCCGACGGCTCGGAGTACCGCGGGCGCTACGGCCTGTCGGTGCGCAAGCTGGCGGCCTGGCACCGGCAGCGCTTGGCGGTCCTGGCCGCCGCTGGGTCGGATGTGCTTGCGCTGGAAACGATCCCCGATGCCGACGAGGCCGAGGCGCTGATTAACCTGGTGCGTGAGCTCGACATGCCGGCCTGGCTCAGCTACACCGTCGACGGCACCCGAACCCGCGCTGGCCAACCGCTAGCCGAGGCGTTCGCGGCGGCTGCGGGAGTGCCGCACATCGTTGCGGTCGGGGTCAACTGCTGCGCTCCCGTCGATGTGTTACCCGCGATCGAGGTGGCCCGTGACGTCACCGGCAAGCCGGTGATCGTCTATCCGAACAGCGGCGAGCGCTGGGACGCGCACCGCCAGGCCTGGGTCGGGCCGCCGCGCTTCCCGGTCGAGTCGGTACCGGCATGGGTGGCCGCGGGCGCACGGATCGTCGGGGGCTGTTGCCGGGTGGGTCCGGCTGACATCGCCGCCATCGCTCATGCCGCCGCCTCGTTGCGCCGAAAGTGAAACTGTTGCGACTTTTCCTGCGGAAATTCGCAACGGCTTCACGCTCGGCGAGCGGCTTACCCTGCTTACCCTGCTTACCCTGCTGTCCCCGCCTACCCCGACTACCCTGCCCGAGCCGACAGCTTGCGGTACTCCAGCACGGTGTCGATGATTCCGTAGTCCTTGGCCTCTTCGGCGGTGAGGATTTTGTCGCGGTCGGTG
>NZ_JBYCKY010000561.1:0-5864 GCF_057473605.1 Mycobacterium sp. TH-M82
TACACCACGCCGCTGGTCGAGTCGGCGAACTGGTTCGACACGCTCATCGGTTGCTCCTTCGGCTCCACAAGGGACGTCTTCCCCAACGACCCGGTGAAACCGCGACGAGCACCGATGTAGCTGATGTTCTCGTGTTGTGCGCGTCTATTGTGCCTTGTGAGGCGCCTGTTGCGCTAGTTCTGTCGATACTCCGCTATCACCGTGTCGGCCAGCACCGGCCACAACGGCTTCGCCCAGTTCCCGAAATCGCGGTCGGTGAGCACGATCAACACCAGCTCCACCGCAGGATCTGCCCAGATCAGCGTGCCGGATTGACCGAAATGACCATAGCTGCCCGGCGAGTTGGACGCACCGGTCCAGTGCGGCGACTTCGCGTCCCGGATCTCGAAGCCCAGCCCCCAGTCGTTGGGCCGCTGCACGCCGTATCCGGGCAGAACACCGTCCAGACCGGGGAACTGCACGGTGATCGCCTCGGCGTGCAGCTGTGCCGACACCGTCGTCGGGCGCAGTAGGTCACCGGCGAACGCAGCCAGGTCGGCGACCGTCGAGGTGGCCCCGAACCCCGCCGCGGCCATGCCGCCGTCGAGCCGGGTGGCCGTCATGCCCAGTGGTTGCAACACCGCCTCGGCGAGGTAACGGTGAAACTCGATGCCCGAGGCCTGCTGTAGGGTTTCGGCCAGCACCGAATAGGCGTAGTTGGAGTAGACACGACGGGTGCCGGGCTTGGCCACCACCCGATCGGAGGACGGCGAAAGCCCTGATGCGTGCGCCAGCAGATGACGCACGGTGGCGCCGGGCGGGCCGGCGGGCGTGTCCAGCTCGACGGCCCCCTCCTCGACGGCGACCTGCACCGCCCGAGCCACCAGCGGTTTGGTCACCGACGCCAGCAAGAACTCGCGTCGGATGTCGCCATGGCCGGCCAGCACCCCCCGCGGGCCGACCACCGCGCCGGCCGCGGTGTCGACCGGCCAGTCGTCGAGAGCGCAGAGAGCATGGCGGGCGGTCACTTGTGCGCGATGTAGTGGTATTTACCCGGGTTGGCATCCAGTTCCTCGACCGCGACGTCGGCGAAGCCGGCGTCGGCGAGCATCGAAGTGGCCAGTTGGCGGCCCCAGAGCGTACCCAGCCCCGCGCCGCCGTAGGCCAGGGACACCGACATGCAGTGCATCGTCGACACGGTATACAGATGAGGCGCCAGCGGCATCCCGATGTTCTCCTCGAGGCGGCTGGAGCCCCGGACGTCCACCATCAGGAAGACCCCGCCGGGCCGCAGCGCGGCATGGATATTGCGCAGCACCCGCGCCGGCTGCGCTTGGTCGTGAATGGTGTTGAATGCGGTGATCACGTCGTAGGCCTGCACCAGATCCACCTCGGCCAGATCACGGCGCTCGAATGCCGCGTTCGCCAGCCCCGCAGCGGTGGCCTCGGCGGAACCCACCGCCAGGGCCTCATCGGAGAAGTCGATCCCGGTGAACCGGCTCGCCGGGAATGCCCGGGCCATCATGTTGACGGCATGCCCACTGCCGCAACCGAAGTCGGCTACGTCCAGGCCCGCCCGCAGCCGCTCCGGCAAACCGGGAACCACCGGCAGGATGTGGTCGATCAGTGCGGTGTCGAACACCTGGGCGCTCTGTTCGGCTTCGATCGCGTGGAAGCGGGGATATTCGCTGTACGGCAAGCCGCCACCGGCGTGGAAGCAATCGACGATCCGCTCTTCGACCTCGCCGAGCAGGGAGATCGACATGGCGACCGCGGCGAGGTTGCGCGGGCCGGCCGCTCTGGTCAACACCGCGGCGCGGTGGCGCGGCAGCACATACGTCGCCGCCGACGGGTCGTAGTCGACGATCCGGCCGGTGACCATGCCGCCCAGCCATTCGCGGACATATCGTTCGTCGAGCCCGGCAGCCGCGGCGATCTCGGCGCTGGTCGCAGGTGCTGACCCGGCCATCGTTTCGAACAGCGAGGTCCGGTGCCCGATGCTGGTCAGAATCGCCACACTGGCATCATCGATGACGTTCACCATCCGCTTGGTGAATCGTTTCGTATCCTCAGTTTCTTGGGCGCCTTCGGCTGGAGCTGTCACACAGGTAGGTTAACCGGCATGGGTCAGACGGTGCGCGGCGTGATTTCCCGGAAGAAGGGCGACCCGGTCGAGCAGGTCGACATCGTCGTCCCCGATCCCGGACCGGGTGACGTGGTGGTCGACATCATCGCCTGCGGGGTGTGTCACACCGACATGATGTACCGCGACGGCGGCATCAACGACAACTACCCGTTCCTGCTCGGCCACGAGGCCGCCGGCACCGTGGCGACGGTCGGCGCCGGGGTGACCACGGTGGCCCCGGGCGATTTCGTGATCCTGAACTGGCGGGCGGTCTGCGGCCAGTGCCGGGCGTGCAAACGCGGCCGGCCACAGTACTGCTTCGACACCTGCAACGCGTCGACACCGATGACGCTGGCCGACGGCACCGAGCTCACCCCGGCGCTGGGCATCGGCGCGTTCGCCGACAAAACGTTGGTGCACGCCGGTCAGGCCACCTTGGTCGACCCGGCAGCCGACCCGGCGGTGGCCGGGCTGCTGGGCTGCGGGGTGATGGCCGGCCTGGGCGCGGCCATCAACACCGGCGGCGTCAGCCGTGACGACACCGTCGCGGTGATCGGCTGCGGCGGGGTGGGCGATGCGGCCATCGCCGGCGCGGCCCTGGTCGGGGCCGAGCGGATCATCGCCGTCGATACCGATGCCACCAAGCTGGAGTGGGCCCGCGACTTCGGTGCCACCCACACCGTCAACGCCCGCGAAGCCGACGTGGTGCAGGCCATCGCCGACCTCACCGGTGGTTTCGGCACGGACGTGGTGATCGACGCCGTCGGTCGCCCGGAAACCTGGAAGCAGGCGTTCTACGCCCGCGACCTGGCCGGAACGGTTGTGCTGGTGGGGGTTCCGGCACCGGAGATGCGCCTGGACATGCCGCTGATCGACATCTTCTCCCGTGGTGGCTCGCTGAAGTCCTCGTGGTACGGCGACTGTCTGCCAGAGCGTGACTTCCCCACCCTGATCAGCCTGTATCTGCAGGGCCGGCTGCCGCTGGAGAAGTTCGTCTCCGAGCGCATCGGACTCGGCGACGTCGAGCAGGCATTCGCCAGAATGCACTCCGGTGAGGTGCTGCGCTCGGTCGTGATGCTATGACCGGCTTCAAGGCCGGCATCGAGCTGGTGGTCACCCACGGCATCTTCGAACTCGACGGCGGCAGTTGGGAAGTCGACAACAACGTCTGGATCGTCGGCGACGATTCCGAGGTGGTGGTTGTCGATGCCGCGCACACCGCCGCGCCCATTGTGGAGGCGGTCGGTGATCGCAAGGTGCTGGCGGTGCTGTGCACGCACGGCCACAACGACCACGTCACGGTGGCCCCGGAGCTGGGCGAGACATTCGACGCGCCGGTGCTGCTGCACCCCGACGATGACATCCTGTGGCGGATGACCCATCCGGACCAGGACTTTCACCCGGTTTTTGACAGCAAGACGCTGACCGTCGCCGGTATGAAGCTGTATGCGCTGCACACCCCCGGACACTCCCCCGGGTCGGTGTGCTGGTACACACCCGACCTGAGCGCGGTGTTCAGCGGCGACACCTTGTTTTCCGGCGGGCCGGGTGCGACCGGGCGCTCGTTCTCGGACTTCCCGACCATCCTGGCGTCGATCTCGCACCGGCTGGGCAACCTGCCGGCCGACACCATCGTCTACACCGGCCACGGCGGCACCACCGGGGTCGGCGACGAGCTGGTGCACTACGACGAATGGGTGGCCCGAGGACGCTGAGCCACTGATCTCCTGCTGCCGCGCGGGCTACGCGCTACGGAGCTTCGGAGGTGGCAGGGGATTCCGGAGCTGGCGGGATAGTGGTGACACCGGGGATTTCCCCCAGCGTGGGCATCTCCGGAGGCGTGGGAATCGCGGGCGGCGGCGGCTGTTCAGGCGGCGGCGGCACGTCATGCGACGTGGGTTGAGAGGTGGGCTCCGTCGGTTGCGGGGTGACGGTCGGCGGCGCCGGTTCGCTGCTGGCAGCGTGCCGCAGTGCGATCACCGCCACCACACCCATGGCCAGCACCGTCAGCGCCACGCCCAGGATCAACGGCACCGGCCGCCGGTACCAGTCGACCTTGCTCCGACCGGAGCCGTTCGGAAACGGTTCGTACCCGCCCGCAGGCTCCGGCGATGTCACCGGATCGGGCCCTGGCGGTGCCGGCCACGCGGGTTCGGTCGGCTGCGGCTGCGGCGATACCGGGGTATCGGGCTGCTGCCATACCGATGGGTCGGGCTGCGGCGGCGGTGCAGACGGCATGGGCTGCGGCGATGGCGGTACCGCCAAGGCCGGCGGCGAGGGTGCAGGTGCGGCCGGAACACCAGCGGTTCCTGGAGCTTCCGGAGCCCTGCCGGTGACTCGCAAAGCGGCACCGATGGCCGCCGCCAGCTGCGGTCGCGACGAGCTGATCACCGCGACGCCAAGACCGTGCGACAGCCCTGCGGTGATCGCCGGAATGTTCGCCCCGCCGCCCACAGCGGCCACCGCCACCAGGTCCGCCGCGGGAATTCTCTTGCGGTTCATGGTCTCCCGCACCGCATCGATGACGCCGTCGAACGGCTGGCGGATCACTTCATCGAGTTCTGCTCTGGTGAACCAGGTGTCACCGCGGAACCCGGGCAGATCGACGGTCACTTCGGTGACCGTGTCCGCTGAAAGCCGCTCTTTGGCGTGGCGGCATTGACTGCGCAGCCGGGTCAACGAACCGACCCCCCCGGTTCCCGGGGCGTCGTCTAATGAGCCGCTGGCGCTCAGATCGGCCACCACGTAGTTCAGCAGCGCCTGGTCGATCACCTCACCGGAGAAATCGGTATACCGCGCAGTGGCACCGATGGGCTGATAGCCGCGGGCGGCGTCGACCAGGGTGATGCTGGTGCCGCTGCCGCCGAAGTCACACACCGCGATGATCCCGGTGACCGGTAGGCCCGGGTCGGCTTGCAGCGCCGTCAGCGCCGCGGCAACGTCGGTGATCAGCGGCAGCGGAGACGGTGACCATTCCGGCACCCGGCTCAGCGCTGTGCCCAACGCGTCCACGGCCGTCGCCGACCAGTGCGCGGGATGGCTCACCGCGACCGCAGCCGGCAGCGGGCGTCCGTCGGTCGCGACGACGGCCAGCGCATGCAACGCGTCGGCCAGCAGCCGCTCGCCACGGCGGGTGGATCCGTCAGTGGCCACCACCGGCGCGGAGTCGCCCACCCGGTTCACGAAGTCGGTGATCACCAGCCCTGGTTCGCCGGGGTCCACCGGCAGCTCGGAGGCCACCCCGACCTGAGGTGAACGGTTTTCATACAGCGTCAGCACGGGCCGGCGGGTGACCGCACGATCAGCGGTGACCGCCGCCAGGGTGGTGGCCCCGACCGACATGCCGATCGCCGTTATCGTCTGGTCCGCCATGATGTCCAATCCCCGGTCTCGCCGGCCTGCGGCTACACGCCAACCACTACAATTTATCGGCAAACACGCCGTTTCCCCGGTATTTGCTCAGCGAATCGTGCCGGCGCCGGCGATGAGTGGCAGGTCGAGCGCGGTCACCCAGCCGGGCGGCAGGTCATTGACCGCGGGAACCGCGTTGAGCGCCCGCATTCCGGTGGCCAGGCAGCCGGCGGTCGCCGCGTCGCGACCGGAGCCGTCGGTGAATCGGAAAGCGGTCTCCTGCGAGATGCTCGGCGTTCCCTCGATGTCGATGCGGTAGACGTCGTCGCGGGTGCCCGACGGCCAGTCCGGGGCCGCGTCACGCCCGATGCGGTTGACGTGCTCCAACTGGATGCGGGTCTGGCCCCGG
>NZ_JBYCKY010000562.1:0-1502 GCF_057473605.1 Mycobacterium sp. TH-M82
ACGCCGAAAACATTCTTAGCCGGTCTTGCCCCGCGCGGCCCGCAACGCAGCCGACACCGCTGCGGGATCGGCGTCGTACAGGTCAAGGCGTTCAGCATCGGCAACCATGTCGTCCAGCGCTTGTGCGGCCGCCTTCCGCTGACGCTGGCGGTACTCGATCAGGTCCTGAAGTCGGACCTTCCGGTGTCGGCTCGGCTTGTCGAACGGGATAGCCCCCGTTTCCAGCAGCCGGACCAGTGTGGTCCGGGAGATGCGGAGCAGATCGGCTGCCTCTTGCGTCGACAGCGTGAGGTGGTGGGGTGCGATCGTTACCGCAAGGCCGGCCTTCAACGCCTCGGCGACCTGGACGAGGATCGTGAACATCGAGTCGGGAATCGGCACACCCGATCCGTCGGCGTCGACAAGGCGTGCGGTCGGCATGGCTGTTCCGCGGCCCTTGCTGCGAAGACGTTCGATGAAGTCGATCACCTCAGCTTGTTCGTCGGACGGCAGGATGGCGCCTGGGGATTCTTCCAACGGCTGCACCGTGACCTCCTTTCGTTTGGAACAAGCAATACAATCGTTTCACTCGTTTCGAGAGTACGCCTTGCTCCTGTTAAACGGAACGGGCGTAAACGCACACACGTCCGGTCAGGCCGTCCGTCGCGCGGGCCAAAGCTGGTGTCGATCACGGGCCACTCGGTCAGATTCACCCAACCAGAACACCCACTAGAACATTCATACGCTCACTACTACTCAGTATTTTGCCAACTGCTCGCAACCCCGACGTGGTCACCCTGAATGCCCGTCAACCGACGCAGGGGCCCACATCATGATGGGCGCCTATGTAGCCCCGGCTGCGCTGAACGGATGGCCCGGCGCTCTTGTGGCAGTCGCGACGGTGGCGCGGACTCACCCGGTTGCGCGGTGGGGTCCCGGGTGACCTACCCTGCGGATGCACGTGGCACGTGCTCGTGGCATCTGGGCGCCGCACCGTTTCTCGGTCCGGCGCTTGAGAATGTCGGTCGCGATGATCGCCAGTGACCTGCGTTCGGTCGGTCAGATCGGCACCACGATCGGGCTGGGACTGCTGTTCGACACGTTCGTCGTACGGTCGCTGATCACGCCGTCGATCGCCGCGCTACTGGGCCGGTGGTTCTGGTGGCCCATCAATGTGCATCAACGGGTGCGGACCCGGCCGGCGCGCGAGGGCGACGAGCGTGTTCTTGACGCGTCCGCGCCGCATCGGCGGCGAACTACGCGGGGGAGACGACCGGAGACACAGCACGTCGAGGCTGACTTCAGCGGAATACGAAGCCGCCCTGGTTTATTTCCTGCGGCAATACCGCGATCGGTCGGTCAATCCGACGGCGCAGGGCTCATGGATCCGATGTAGTAGCTTTCCTTCCCGGTTGGGTATCCGCCACCGTCGGTGGCGATATGAACGTGGTCGTAATGGTTGAGGGTTTCCGAACCGTAGTTCGCCGTCCAACTCGGCGCGCCGATGCCCGGGTAGTACCGCT
>NZ_JBYCKY010000563.1:0-21408 GCF_057473605.1 Mycobacterium sp. TH-M82
ACTCGTCGTGCCAGAACCGCCGTGCGGCGGCCCCGCCGGCGCGCGCGCTGTGGTAGATCGCCACCACGTCGCCACCCGCGCACAGCCCGCGTTCCCCTGCGCCGGTGAGGACCACAGCGCCTACCGCGGTGTTGCGCTCCCAGTCGCTCAGCACCGCGCGCATCGCGTCCACCATGGTCTGGGTCAGCGCGTTCATGGCTTTCGGCCGGTTCAGGGTCAGAACGCCGATACCACCATCGACGGTGGTCAGGACCTCCTCGGCGTCACCTGTCACACCTTCGCAATCTAGATCCCTACCCGTGACCGCCGGTCTGCGGGTAAGGTCTAGGCGGTAACGGTCGAGGGAACTCGCCCCGCCCGTTGCTCGTTGAACATTTGTTCCCACAGTGAAGTCAGGCCGCAAGAGAGGATCCGACGGTGCGGGAGACCAGTAACCCAGTATTTCGTTCGCTGCCGAAGCAGCGTGGCGGATACGCGCAGTTCGGGACCGGCTTTGGAACTAACGCAGCCGGTAGCGCTCAGCCCATGAGCCATGGTTACCACACCGGACCCTACGTGGGCCAGTACCAGCAGGCCGAGGTGAGCCGGCCGCTGACCATCGACGACGTCGTCACCAAAACCGGCATCACGCTGGGGGTGCTGAGCTTCGTCGGCATGATCTCCTACTTGCTGGTCGCCAACAATCAGGAACTGGCTGGGCCGCTTACCTTGATCGGTGCGTTCGGTGGCTTGGCGCTGGTCATGATGGCCGTCTTCACACGCAGGCAGGACAGCAAGGCGCTGGTGCTCAGCTACGCCGCGCTGGAGGGGATGTTCCTCGGTGCCGTCTCGTTCATGCTGGCCTCCTACGCTGTGTCGAGCAGCAATGCCGGGATGCTCGTCGGGCAGGCCATCCTGGGAACGATGGGGGTGTTTGCCGGCATGCTCGTCGTCTACAAGACGGGTGCGATACGCGTCACCCCCAAGTTCACCCGGATGTTGGTGGCCGCGCTGTTCGGCGTGCTGGCGTTGATGATCGGAAACCTACTGCTGGGGTCGGTATTCGGACTCAACGGCGGTGCTGGCCTAGGCCTGCGTGACGGCAGTGCAATAGCCATCATCTTCTCGCTGGTGTGCATCGGTATCGCCGCGTTCAGTTTCCTGATCGACTTCGACGCGGCCGATCAGATGATCCGTGCCGGGGCGCCGGAAAGGGCCGCCTGGGGTATCGCCCTCGGGCTGACCGTGACGCTGGTCTGGCTGTACCTGGAGATCCTGCGCCTGCTCAGCTACTTCCAGTCCGACTAACCAAGCGCGTTCTGCTTAACTCTTCGTCTGCTTACTTCTTTCTGGTGGACGCAGACTGTCTGGTGGACGCAGAGTCGCTTGTGAGGATGATGTAACACCGGCTAAACCTGCCTGCGTCACATTTCGAAACAACCACTGCGCATTGTCTTTACCACGGGGTCATTGGTCGCAATTTGCCGCGGCCTTGCCGAAGGAGGTAGGGGCAGTGGGCCATTTCCCCATGATGGGAGTGCCGGACTCCGGCGACACCGCCTGGATGCTGGTGAGTTCCGCGCTGGTGCTGTTGATGACGCCGGGCTTGGCGTTTTTCTACGGCGGGATGGTCCGCGCCAAGGGCGTGCTGAACATGATCATGATGAGCATCAGCGCCATGGGTGTGGTGACAGTGCTGTGGATGCTCTACGGCTACTCCTTGGCCTTCGGCAACGACGTCGGCAACGTCGCCGGCAACCCGGCCGAATATTGGGGCCTGAAGGGTCTCATCGGTGTCAATGCCGTCGCGGCCGACCCCGCCAGCTCGACTCCGGGGGTCGAGATCCCCTTGGTGGGTAGCCTGCCGGCAACTGTCTTCG
This sequence comes from Mycobacterium sp. TH-M82, assembly GCF_057473605.1. Lineage (NCBI taxonomy): Bacteria > Bacillati > Actinomycetota > Actinomycetes > Mycobacteriales > Mycobacteriaceae > Mycobacterium > Mycobacterium sp. TH-M82. The sequence continues at coordinate 1,860 of NZ_JBYCKY010000563.1, forward strand.
TGGCCTTTCAGCTGATGTTTGCGATCATCACCGTTGCGCTGATATCGGGAGCGGTGGCCGACCGCTTGAAGTTCGGCAGCTGGATGTTGTTCGCTGGGATGTGGGCATCGGTCGTCTACTTCCCGGTCGCCCACTGGGTCTTCGCGGCGGACAACGCCACGTCGGCCCATGGCGGTTGGATTCTCAACAAACTGCATGCCATCGATTTCGCGGGCGGCACTGCGGTCCACATCAACGCCGGTACGGCCGGTCTGGTGTTGGCGATCGTCCTCGGCAGGCGCAGCGGCTGGCCGGAAACGCCGATGCGACCGCACAATCTGCCGTTTGTGATGCTCGGCGCCGGGCTGCTGTGGTTCGGCTGGTATGGGTTCAATGCCGGTTCGGCCACAAGCGCCAACGGCGCCGCCGGGTCGACGTTCGTCACCACGACGGCCGCGACGGCCACGGCGATGCTGGGCTGGCTGCTGACCGAACGCATCCGCGACGGACATGCGACATCGCTGGGAGCAGCGTCAGGCGTCGTGGCCGGGCTGGTCGCCATCACGCCGTCGTGCTCGTCTGTCAACGTCGTGGGGTCATTGGTGATAGGCGTGTCGGTGGGCGTGATGTGCGCGCTAGCGGTCGGTTTGAAATACCGATTCGGCTTTGATGATTCGCTCGACGTGGTCGGAGTCCACCTGGTCGGCGGACTGGTGGGCACTCTGCTGGTGGGTCTGCTTGCCGCGCCGGAGACCACTGCTATCGCCGGGGTGTCGGGTGTGTCACCCGGGTTTTTCTACGGCGGGGGTCTTGGCCAGCTCGGCCGGCAGACCGTCGGCGCCTTCAGTGTTTTGGTGTATTCGGCTGTCGTGACGGCTATTTTGGCCCTGGTGCTGAAACACACCATCGGGCTGCGCCTGGGCACGGAGGATGAAGCCTCGGGCATCGACGAAGCTCAGCATGCTGAAGGCGGGTATGACTTCGCAGTTGTCGGCAGTTCGGTTCTTGCACATCCGGCTGAAGAGGGAAGAGGACATGAAGCTGATTACCGCGATCGTCAAGCCGTTCACGCTGGAAGGCATCAAAGCCGGCTTGGAGCAGACGGGAGTTCTGGGGATGACAGTCAGCGAAGTTCAGGGTTACGGGCGCCAGAAGGGTCACACGGAGGTTTACCGGGGTGCTGAATACTCGGTCGATTTCGTGCCGAAAATGCGCATCGAGGTACTGGTCGACGACGTCGACGCCGACAACGTTGTCGATAGCATCGTGCGAGCCGCACGAACCGGCAAGATCGGCGACGGCAAAGTGTGGGTCAGCCCGGTGGAAACAGTGGTGCGGGTACGCACCGGCGAACGCGGAGCCGACGCGATATGAGATCCGTCGGGAGAGCCTGATCGAATCTGGACGAGGATGAAACAGCGGCGAGCTGATCCACGTGGGCCGTCTCAGCTGGCGGCCGACGGAACCGGCGTCCCGGCAAGCGATTTAGCCGCCGCCCGGGAAAAACTGCTCGCCAACCCGCCGGATCAACTGGATTCGGGCGCGCTGCGCGACATGTGGCGGGAGCTTCATGAATTCTGGCTGGCCTCGAAGGCAACGCAGATCGGCATCACCGCCGGCAGCGGTTTTGCGATCGTCGCGACTGGTTCGCTGGGCCGCCGCGAGCTGCTGCCTCACTCCGACCTGGACCTGCAGTTGTTGCACGACGACTTGCCTGCCGAGATCGTCCAGAACGTCGCGGACCAGCTGTGGTATCCGCTGTGGGACGCCAATATCCGTCTTGACCACAGCGTACGCACGGTCGCGGAGACGCTGGCGGTGGCGGGTGCGGATGTGTCCGCGAGGCTGGCCATGCTGGACGCGCGCCACATCGCCGGCGACGCGCAGCTCTCGGCCCGGCTGGTCGAGGGGGTGCGGCGGCAGTGGCGGAGCGGAATCCAGTCCCTCTTCGGCGAACTCGTCGAATCTACGCATGCCCGCTGGCGCCGCAGCGGCGAGATCGCGCACTGCGCCGAGCCCGACCTGAAATTGGGCCGTGGCGGCCTGCGCGATGTCCAGCTGCTCGACGCACTGGCCATCGCCCAGCTCGCCGACCGCTTCACCGTCCGCCGGCCGGACAACCCGATGGGTTCGCTGAGCGGCGCTCACCTCACCCTGCTCAACGTCCGCACCGAACTGCACCGGGCCTCCGGCCGCGGGCATGATCGGCTACTGGCCCAGTACGCCGACGAGATCAGCGCCACCCTGCACGTCGGCGACAGATACGACCTGGCGCGAACGTTGTCGGATGCGGGCCGCACCATCAGCTACCTTGCCGACACCGGGTTGCGGACCGCGGCCAACGCAATACCGCGGCGCGGGATGTCGGCAATAAGGCGGCGGTTGCGTCGACCTTTGGACGAGGGGGTCGTCGAGTACGCCGGAGAGATCGTGCTGGCCCGCGACGCCCGACCGCAAAGCGACCCCGCTTTGGTGTTGCGGGTGGCGGCGGCATCGGCCCTCACCGGGTTGCCTATTGCGGCGGCCACGCTGAGCCGTCTGGCCGATACCGCGCCGGAGCTGCGTACCCCGTGGCCGCACGAGGCGCTGGACAACCTTCTGGTTCTGCTGGCCGCCGGCCCGGCGACGGTGGCGACAATCGAAGCGCTCGACCGTACCGGGTTGTGGGGTCGGCTTCTCCCCGAATGGAGCGCAGTCCGCGATCTGCCGCCCCGCGACGTACTCCATATCTGGACCGTGGATCGTCATTTGGCCGAGACCGCCGCACGAGCGAAAATTTTCACCACCCGGGTAGCACGACCCGACCTGCTGATCCTGTCTGCGCTGCTGCACGACATAGGTAAAGGACGCGATGGCGACCACAGCGTGCTCGGGGCTCAATTGGCCACCCGGATCGGCACCCGACTGGGGATGTGGCCCTCCGACGTCGAGATGCTTTCGAAGCTGGTCAAACACCACCTGTTGTTGTCGAAGATCGCCACGCGCCACGACATGAACGATCCGCAGACCATTTCCGCCGTCTGCGGGGCGTTGGGCGGAGATCCGGTACTCCTCGACGTGTTGCATGCGCTCACCGAAGCCGACGCACTGGCCACCGGCCCGGGGGTGTGGAGCGACTGGAAGGCATCGTTGGTCGGCGACCTGGTTAGGCGGTGCCGCTTGGCGATGGCCGGTGAGCCGTTACCGCAGGCCGAACCGCTTGATCCCACGTACCTGTCGCTGGCAGCCGGCAGCGAGGTGTACGTGGAGCTGCGCCCCGGTGCCAGCCGGCGCAGCTATCACGTGGTGATGGTCGCCCCGGACCAGCGCGGCCTGTTGTCGAAAGCAGCCGGCGTGCTTGCGCTGAATTCGCTTCGTGTGCATTCGGCTTCGGTGAACATCCACGAAGGCGCGGCGATCGACGAATTTGTGGTGTCACCACACTTCGGTTCCCCCGTTGGCGCCGAACTGTTGCGTGAGCAGTTCATCCGCGCGCTTGACGGCGACGTCGACGTCTTGGGCACGCTTGAGCAGCGCAAAAACCGAGAACGTGGCGAGCAGCCCACTCCCATCGGAGAGATACCTACCGGTGTACCCGTTCATGATTCGACCGCCCCGCCCCGCATCCTGTGGTTCAACGGCACGCCGGGCCGGCTGGTCATCGAAATCCGCGCAACCGACCGCGCAGGCCTGCTCACATTGCTCACCGGCGCGCTGGAGCGCGCCGGAGCCGATATCGTCTGGGCTAAGGTGACGACGCTGGGTTCGATGGTGAACAACGTGTTCTGCGTGGTGTTGCCGGAGCGCGAAGCCGCACGGGCTGTGGTGGAGCAACACCTGTCGGCGGTGTTAGGTGCGCCCGTGGATGTCGCGGTAGTCTACCGTTGAAGAAATTCAACGGCTTTCACGACTGCTCGCGCCAATGGGCCGCGCGATCATCGGGAGACGCACCCGAAACACAGTGTGGCCGTTGCCGGACTCGGCGGTGACCGTGCCGTCGTGCGCCTTGGCGATCGAGGCGACGATCGGCAGACCCAGCCCGTTGCCGGTCTCATCGGAGCGGGACTTGTCCCCGCGCACGAACCGCTCGAACAGGTGCTCCAACAGGTCCGTATCGATGCCGGGTCCGTCGTCGGCCACCGTCAACTCCGCGGCGGGGGTGCCGCCGTCGGGCTGGTAACGCGCGATCGCCGTCGTCACCGTGACCCCCGCAGGGGTGTGGACGTGCGCGTTGCGCAGCAGGTTGGAAACCAGTTGGTGCAGCCGGTCGCGGTCCCCGCGAACCCACACCGGCTCGTCGGGCAGGTCGGTGACCCAGCGGTGTGCCGGCGCCGCCACCGCCGCGTCGTTCACCGCGTTGATGACGACGTCAGCCAAATCGACGTCGTCGGCCTGCAGGTCCTCACCTTCGCCCAGCCGCGACAGCAACAGCAATTCGTCGACCAGCTCGGCCATCCGCTGTGCTTCGGACTCGATGCGGGCCAGGGCGTACTCGGTGGTCGGCGGCAGCGCCGAGCTGTCCTGGCGGGTGAGTTCGGCATAACCCTGGATCGCCGCCAGCGGGGTGCGCAGCTCGTGGCTGGCATCGGTGATGAACTGCCGCATCCTGCGGTCGGATTCCGCGCGGTGAGCCAATGCGCTGTCGACGTTGTCCAGCAAGCGATTCAGCGTGTGTCCGACGATCCCGACTTCGTTGTCCGGGTCGGTGTCGTCGGGCCGCACCCGGGTGGTGATCCGGTGATCTTCGCCGACCAGCGGCATGCCGGCCACCTCCGCGGCAGTTGCAGCCACGCGGCGCAGCGGACGCAGCGCATAACCGACCACCAAGACGGTGAGTCCTGCCGTGACCAGCAGTGCAGCTACTAAAAACACGGTGGAGGTGAGGGTTCGCCGGGCGATTGTCCGATTGGCAAGGTCTAGCGCCACTCCGACGACCAGGCGGCCAGCGCCACCGGCACTTTGGCTTCCCACCCGAAATGATCCCAGGCTGCCCAGTGTCACGGTCCGCGGCGGGCCGTCATGCCAGGGTTGTGCGTCGATAGCTGCAATGACGTCGGGCCCGGCGGGGCGCGGGTCGTCCTCGAAGAAGACCGCCGAGCCGATCACGTTGCCGTCACGGAGCACCGCGATGACGTTTCCCGCGTTCTGCCCGGTGAATCCCAACATCGCCTGCCCGAGCGGCGAGCCGGCATGCGCCCCTTCTCCGCTGCGGTACCTGGTGTAGGAGTAGGTCAATGCGTCGAGCGATTCGGCGACTTCCGCGTCGTTCATCGTCGTGACATAGGCACGTAGGCTCAGCACCGAGACCACACCGACTGCCACCAACACCACGCACACGACGGCGGACACGCCCAATACCAGCTGCCGCCGTAATGATCGAGGTCGCCACCACCGCCTGGTTCGGTCCGAGGTCATTCCGGTGGTCGCAGCATGTATCCAATACCGCGTACGGTGTGGATCATTGAGCCGTTACGATCGGCCGGGCCGATCGGGTCGATCTTCTTGCGCAGATACGAGATGTACAGGTCGACGATGCTGGTGCGCCCGGCAAAGTCATAGTTCCAGACCCGGTCGAGGATCTCCGTGCGGGTCAGCGCCCGGCGCGTATTGCGCATCAGAAAGCGCAGCAGTTCAAACTCGGTGGACGTCAGCGAGATTGGCTGTCCACCGCGGGTGACGTCCCGGCTGGCGCCGTCGAGCGTGAGGTCACCGGCGGTGAGCACCTCGTCGCCCGGCGGCACCGGCTGATTCCAGCGGCGAAGCAGCCCGCGCAACCGGGCGACCAGTTCTTCGAGGCTGAACGGCTTGGTCATGTAGTCGTCGGCACCCGCGGTCAAGCCGGTGACCCGGTCCAGCACCGAGTCACGCGCGGTGAGAAACAACGTAGGGGTATAGGCCTCACAGGCTCGGACCCGCTGCAGGATCTGCAACCCGTCGATATCGGGCAGCAAGATGTCGAGCACCAGCACGTCCGGGCCGACCTTGTCGAATGTGGCGACGGCCTCGCAGCCGTTGTGGGCGACAGCGACCTGCCAGCCCTCGTAGTGCAGTGCCATTTCGACCAGGTTGGTCAGTGCCGGCTCGTCGTCGACCAACAAAACCCGGATCGGCGATCCGTCGCCGCGAGTGATACGGGGCAGTTGCCCGAGGATGGCCTGGCGCGGACGCTGTTCACGCGCGTAACCCGTCAGTGCCGCCATGCTCGTAGATTGTCCCTCAGCCACGCGGGGTTGTCACGGGGTTCATACCGTTCTCAAATGTTTCGGCAGTCCGCCGCGCCCGTCGTAGTACGGCAGATATGCGTTTTCTATGTATGCCAGCGACATGCTTGATATAGCTGTGCTCACGAAAAATACTGTGCTGCATGGGTGTTGATCTGTGAGGTCTATCTCCCACTGGCTGTTCACCTGAAGTTTATCGGAAGTCAATAACTTTCGGGCGTTTGATGATGGCCAATCGGGAAATCCTTCCCGCTCCTGCCGGCTCCGACGGCCGAATGGTCGCCGCTAACACAAGAAACGGAGAACGATGGACTTTGGAGCGTTACCGCCGGAAATCAATTCGGCGCGAATGTATGCCGGGCCCGGGACCGGTTCGGTACTGGCTGCGGCGACGGCCTGGGACGTGCTGGCCGCGGAACTGGATTCCACAGCAAGCTCGTACCAATCGGCGATCTCCGGGCTCGTCGGCGGACCGTGGCAGGGCCCGGCATCGGAGTCGATGAACGCCGCGGCCGCACCCTACGTGGCGTGGATGAGCGCGACCGCCACGCAGGCCGAACAGGCGGCCATCCAGGCCAAGGCGGCGGCCAGCGCCTACGAGACAGCGTTTGCAATGACGGTGCCGCCACCGGTGATCGCAGCCAACCGTGCTCAATTGGCCGCCCTGGTTGCGACCAACGTCCTCGGCCAGAACACGCTGGCGATCATGGCCACCGAGGCGCACTACGCGCAGATGTGGGCCCAGGATGCGGCGGCGATGTACGGTTACGCCGCCAGCTCGGCGGCCGCGTCGACGCTGTCGCCGTTCCCGCCGGCGCCGCAGACCACCAACCCCGCAGGCCTGGCCGGGCAATCGGCGGCGATCGCGCAGGTCTCTGGCAGGGCAGCGGGAACCCATGCGCACACCATGGCCTCCTCGATGTCGGCGGTGCCTCGGATGCTGCAGGGGCTCGCGCAGCCGGTGCCATCGACGTCATCCACGCCCGGGCTGTCAACGATGATGGTGGGAGACGGGGCGTCGATGGCGTCAGCAGCCTATTCCCCGGTGAATGCGCTCAGTGCACTGGGTAGTTTGCCGGCCAAGCATGCCGCGAGTGCGGTCAAAACCGCCACGGCGGGAACAAGCGCCACTGCCGGCCTGGGCGGGATGGCGTCCCTTCTCGAGTCACCGACCGGCGTGGCCCTTGGCGTGGGGACCGGCGTGGGCGCCGATGCGGGCGGAGTCGCCGCGGACGTCGGCGGGCTCGGGATGGATTTCTTCGGCCTCGGCCTGGATTACACGGGTGTGTCGACGTTGTCGGAGGGAACCGCCGGAGGATTGGGGGCGCTGGGCGTATTGCCGGCCTCGGGTGGCTTCGGTGACGGAGCAGGAGGCTTGGCCTCGCTGAGTGGCCTCGGTGGTCCCGGCGCCTCCGCGAGCATCGGCCAGGCGGCCTCGCTCGGCGGCGCGCTGTCGGTGCCGGAGGCCTGGGCCGCGGCGGTCGAGACCGCGCCGATGACTCCGGCCAGTGCCCTGGCGTTGCCGGCCGCTCACCTCGCCAGCGCCACCCCGGCGGTGCCGACCACGGCCCCGAGCATGCCCAAGATGCCGTTGGTGAGTTTTGCCGGCCGTGAGGTGGACGGCATCGCCCAGCGGATCACATTGCGCCCCAGCATCGTTCCGCATTCACCGATGATCGGGTAGTCGCGACCATCAGCGGCGTTCCTGGCCCATTCCGTCCTTTCACACGGCTGCGCCGTAGGGCGACCGGTGAGCGCACCGTCAACGCGGGCCGAACTCGTCGCCACGCTACACGGCCGGGGCGAGTTCGAGCAGCGTCGCGATGCTGTCGTCGAACAGGTCCGGGGCGGGTAGCGACGCCGGGCGCGAGGCAACCGACACCGCTGTGACCGCGCCTTCATAGTCAGCGATGTAGAGGCGGTTCCCGTCCGGGCTTTCGACTGCGCAAGACGGTGGCGAGTCGACGGCGATGACGCCGACGAACCGATACGTCCGGGCACACATGACGACGACGCCAGCGGCGGTGACCAGGTAGACACGCTCACCGTCACCGCTCACCGTCAGCTGGGTCAGCGGGTCACCGACCTCGAACCGGCCGGTGATCGCGTTGGTGGCGTGGGTATCGACGATGTCCGCCACCCCGCCAAGGACCGGATCGCAGCGCGCGATGAAAACGGTGCCGCCGTCCGGGTGGACCGCGACATCGCGGATGGTTGAGCCAACCTCGATGGTGTCGACCAGCTTCAGGTCCGGGTCCATCACCGCCACGACATCGCCGCCGGGCCGCCGGACGGCCACGTACAGTCGCCGACCGTCCGGGCCGATGCGTACACACGTCGTGGTGACCCCGGGCGCGGTGGACAAATCGACCGCGTCGATCGGGCCCTGCGCGGCGTCGATCACTGTCACGTCGACACCGGACACCGCGGTGCGCGCGACGTAGATGCGCTGTCCGGTCGGGTCGACCGCCAGGTCGCTGATGCTGAAGGCGACCGGGTAGGCCGCGGCGACGTCAGCGGTGTCCATGTCGATCGCCATCACCGCATCGGACGCCGCCGATACCGTGCCCACGTATGCGCGGCCGTTCTGATTGCCGCCACCGCCCGTGTCGGTGGCGATCGCGAACGGCTCACCCACGGCAAAGACGGTGTGCACGACTGCGCAGGTGTCGGTGTCGATCACCGAAACGCTGTCGTCGCCGTAATTGGTCACCATCAGGCGGCGGCCGTCGGCGCTGACAGCGATGCCGCCGATGGGCCCGCGGTTGACAGCGACGGTGCCGACGGTGCCGACCACGACACCACACGCCCCGGTGTCGACCACGGCGGATGGCGCGCCGCGCTTCGCGGGCGACATGGCAATCGTGTCCGGGTCGGCGTCGGCGAACGATGGTGCGAGAAACCGATGACTGAGCGCGCATACCGCTTCGTTGCCGTCGCTCGCAGCGGTAACAACTTTTGCCATCGTCGTCGATCCCTCCCGATTGCCGGATAGCAGCATGGCCTGGAGCCGTTTGATTGCGGTGCCCGGAACTGGCGCGTCCCGACGAGTTTAGCGGTGGATTCGAACGAGAAATAATTTTCCTCGACGATTGTGACGTAGTCGCGGAAGAATTTCAGTCGGAGCTCACGCCGCACCGCACACACGGTTTATCGGTCTATATCGCAAACGAGGCTATTATCCGTGAACACTGTAGATCACAACAGTGGCAAACTCGTGCCCTGGAGCGTGAGGGCCTCATAAAAATGAGCCTCTCCTAGCGGTTCGCGTCGCAAAGCGATGCAAATCACGTTTGGGTCAAGCTCGTGCAGGCGTTGGTCGTGCACAGTCGGCGGTTCGTGCACAGATCTCAGCGAGCAGGATCCGTCGGCCGACATCATTACCTTCGAAAGTCGGTCGGGAACCCACAGCCAAAAGAGGTAGCGCTGCGGCTTCTTACTTCAACAGACAGGTAAGGAATTGAGATGGATGCGGCCGCGAAACTGACATCAAAGGGGCAGGTGACCGTCCCGAAAGCAGTGCGGGATGCGCTCGACCTCAAGGAGGGCGACGAGATTATTTTTCGGGTGGAAGGCAGTCGGGCGTTGCTGGCCCGGACGCCAGACTTTCTCGCCCTTGCCGGAACAGTCCGTGTACCAGCGGCGAGACGCAACGTCGCGTGGGATGAGGTGATCCGCCGTAGCCGGGCCGGTCGCGCTGAAGAACGCCATTGACCGCGATCGTTGACACCAACATCCTTGTCCGTCATCTGACCGGCGACCCACCTGAGATGGCGGCGCGCGCGACTGACTACCTCGGGACCGAGCAAGAGTTACTGCTGACGGCCCTCATCGTGGCCGAGACGGTGTACGTGTTGGAGTCCTTCTACCGAGCGCCCCGCGATCAAGTTGCCGAAGCCATGAAATCGCTCATCGCATTCGGCTCCATGGTCTGCGTGGACCCGAAAGATAGCCTCTGTCGATCGGTCCATCGACCGCATCAATACGATCGGACGGATTGAACCGCCGCCGGTCCGATCCGCAGGACGCCGACGTCCACCGTCAGCTAACCAACAGTCGGTGGGTTTCGAGGTGACACCGAGACCGGCTCCGAGGGCTAGCTAGCCCCGTTCGTCCAACCATGCCCTGACCTGCGCGTTAGCGGTGCCCCCACTGGGACTCGAACCCAGACTGGACGGATTTTAAGTCCGCTGCCTCTGCCAATTGGGCTATAGGGGCTGTGCAGCTCAAGCGCTATTTCATGGCCTGCTCTGAGTCGGATCCCGGCTCCAAATACCGCAATGATACCGCAGTACTGTCGATGGCCTTACCCAGCGCATCGGCAACCCCGCTCAAGTCGTCGTTGAGGAGATGGCCGTATCGGTCGAGCGTCATCGCCGCTGTTGCGTGTCCGAGGAGCCGTTGCACGACCTTGACGTTAGCGCCTGCGCTGATCGCCAGCGACGCCGTGGTGTGCCTCAGACCGTGCGGTACCAGCCCTTCGATCCCGACCTCGTCGCACGCGTTGTCGAATGCCCAACGGTATTCACCGAGAGGCAGAAATCCGCCTTTACGGCCGGGGAACACCAAGGCGTTCGGGTCGGTGGGCAACTCGGAATGGAGCCGCCGCCAAACAGGTTCGGGCACCGGCACGTGACGATCCCGTTTCGTCTTGGTCGTCGACTCAACGATGCCCTTGCCGGTCACCGCCGTAGCGGACGATCTGACGGTCAGCACTCGATCCCCTACATGCTTGCGCCGCAGGGCAACCGCCTCACCGAACCGTATGCCGCAGTAGCCGAGCACGAAGGTGAGCGTTTCGAACCGGCCCGTGGCCCTGGCGAGCATCAGCAGTTCGGCGTGGGTCAGGTAGCGACGCTCGCGCTCGGTCTGTTCGGGCAGATCCTGGTCCCGCTTGATTTCAAGGGCAACGTTCTTCGCGACTCTGCCGGTGCGTTGCGCGTACTTGAGGACCGCTCCGACCAGCTGGTGCGCCTGGGTGATCCGACTTGCCGACAACCCAGTTCCGCGCTGAGAGCCATCGACTGACAAACCACCCAACCAGGTCGAATATGACTCGTAATCAATCCGTTTCAGCGACACGTCTGCCCAGGTGGGAAGGACTATGGTATCGAGCAAGGAGCGATACCCCGCGACCGTCTTAGGCTTGCGATGCTGTTTGGTGGCGAACCACTGCTCGGCCACTGATCCGAAGGTTTCGACACTTTTCCGCGGATCGACATATTCGCCGCGCTGCAGGTCGGCAGTCAGCCCGTTGAGGTAGACCTGCGCATCAGGCTTGCGCTGAAAGCTTTTGGTCCGCTCTTCTCCACCGCCATCGACCCACCGGACACGCCAGCGCGATACCTTGCCGTATACGGCAGACCGCTCGGTTCGCATCTTGCCGTCCGGGCCTTTGACTCGCTTATGCCAGCGATCGTCAATCCCCGCTCGCTGATGCCTGGTTGCCATGTCATCGACGGTACCGCAGCAATCCGTGGCAGTTCATCCGCTTAGACTTGCTCCGGTCGCCAGCTGAGCGCGTCTTTGTGCTCTCGCCGTTGCACCGCACCGTCGTCAGCCTGTAACACCGCGCTTGAGTTAGACACGGGTTTCATACTGCCACCGTCTGAAACCCGTTCCCGAGTCAAGCGCCTACTTAAGTTCACTCCGTGTTGCGTACGGATAAGGTATAGTTTCCGGTATGAACTCAAGCGCGGTGGCGAGCCCAGCTGGCGCCGATCGGCGCATCCCCACTTGGGCATCACAGGTGGTGTCCGGCCTCGCGCGCGATCGGCCTGCGGTCGTCACGAAGGAGGATCTGACGCTACGACTTACATTGGCCGGGTGTGAACGCGACCCCGACTCCGCCATCCGCGAACTGCGCCGAATGGGGTGGCTGGTCCACCTGCCTGTGAAAGGAACGTGGGCATTCATTCCCCCCGGGGAGGACGCAGTCTCTGACCCGTATCTACCGCTGCGGTCGTGGCTGGCCCGCGACCAGAACGCAGGCTTCATGCTGGCTGGAGCATCGGCAGCGTGGCACCTCGGATACCTGGACCGCCGACCCGAGGGCCGCATCCCGATCTGGCTGCCGCCTGTCAAACGGCTGCCGGACGGCCTGGCGCCGTATGTGTCCGTCGTGCGCATCCCGTGGAACGCGGCTGACACGGCACTGCTGGCTCCGCGTCCCGCGTTGCTGGCGCGGCGGCGGCTCGACATCGTGGCGTGGGCGACCGAACTGCCGGCATTCGGCCCGGAAGCACTGCTCGTGCAGCTCGCCACGCGCCCGGCCTCGTTTGGGCCGTGGGCGGATCTTGTCGCCCACCTCGACCAGCTCGTCGCTGACTGCAGTGACGAGCGCCTTGAGCGCCTTCTGTCGGGCCGGCCGACGTCGGCCTGGCAGCGCGCAAGCTACCTGGTGGACGCAGCCGGTGAACCGGCACGAGGCCAGGCGCTGCTGGCCAAGCGTCAAACGGAAGCGATACCGGTGGCCCGATTCACCACCGCGCACAGCCACGACCGCGGCGAGAGCGTCTGGGCGCCGGAGTACCAGCTTGTCGACGAGCTCGTCGCACCGCTGCTGCGAGTCCTCGGCAAGGCGTGACCGTGGCCGAACTCACCCGCGCACTCGTCGCGCGCCACGCTCTCGGCCGGGCCGAGGCATACGACGCCGCTTTGCTCGACGTCGCCCAGGACCACCTGCTGTACCTGCTGTCCCAGACCGTGGAGTTCGGCGATAACCGCCTGGTGTTCAAAGGCGGTACCAGCTTGCGGAAGTGCCGCCTGGGCAACGCCGGGCGGTTCTCCACTGATCTGGACTTCAGCGCGCCCCACGATGAGGTCGTCCTGGAGGTGTGCAAGCTGATCGACGGCGCCCGTGTCGGCGGCTTCGAGTTCGGCGTGCAAAGCACACGAGGCGACGGCCGGCACTGGCAGCTGCGGTCGCGGCATACCGATCTGGGCGAGCCCCGGATCGCCGCCAGCGTCGAGTTCGCACGACGGCCGTTGGCGTTGCCGTCTGAGCCGCTCGCATTCATTCAGTTGCCGATCCATAAGGCTTACGGTTTTGAACTGCCGACATTGCCGGTCGTGGCAGAAGCCGAAGCGTGCGCAGAGAAACTCGCGCGGTACCGCCGCGTTGCGCTGGCACGGGACCTGTACGACCTGAACCACTTCGCCTCGCGGACCATCGACGAACCGCTCGTGCGGCGGCTGTGGGTGCTCAAGGTGTGGGGTGACGTCGTCGATGACCGTCGCGGCACCCGGCCACTGCACATTGAAGACGTCCTCGACGCCCGCAGCGAGCGGGACTTCCAGCCCGACTCGATCGGTGTGCTGACCCGTCCGGTCGAGGTGGCTACCTGGGAAGCTCGCGTTCGGACGCGATTTGCGTTTCTCACCGACCTCGACACCGACGAGCAGCGGTGGGCCGCCTGCGACGAACGACACCGCCGCGAAGTGGAGAACGCGCTGGCGACGCTGCCGTCCTGACCACCTTGCTGGCGATCGTCGCCGTTCCGCCGCCACGCTTGAGGCTGGATGCGGCTGAATCGACTAGATGAGAGCAGTTCGGCACGAATCGGGCTGTGGTGGTGGACAAAACACGAACACCGCCATCACTGTTGGATCCATTGGATGACCAGCCCGATTCGGGAGGACACATGGAACTGCTAGGCGAAAAACAGGTCTCGGAGATGATCGGCGTCCCCGTTGGAACTCTGCGGTACCGGCGCCATTGGGACATCAGGCCGGCTCGCTTCACCCTGGGACGCCGCGTCGTGTACCGGCGCGACGAGGTGTTGCGTTGGATCACAGAGCGCGAGAACGCAACCCGACGCGGGGGCGGCGACGCCGCGTGATGCCCCGCAACAAGAAAGACCCCGGGGCCTAGCCGAGGTCTTTCGCTCGAACCGCCAATGCAACCACCCATGGCCTGGGCCGTGCCGACGGGAGCATGACGGGTTGCAGCCCCGCCGGCCGACGATCACAACCCGCGATCCGCCGGCCGAGACACCGACGTCGTAGGTGACGCTACGATCGCATTACCAGCTTCGGTGTGGGTGAACAGCTTTGGCGAGTTCCCTCGCCGCCGTCAACGCCGCACGGTCGAGCTTCTTTAGCCGCTCCTGCTCGGTCAGCTGGGCGAGCAGACCTTGCAGTGCCTCGTCGTTGCGAAGGGTCAAGGCTGGGGCGTCGAGCGGCGTGACAGCCGCAGGGGTCGGCGGCACCGCGTTCTCAGCACACCCCGCAGGCGAACCGGCTCTCGGCACCTCGACGACGCGAATGGGTGACCCGTAACGCTCTGCGGCAGTATGCGCCGCCGAGGCATCCCGTCGGCATTTAGCCGAACAGTACAAGCGGCGGCGTCCGCGCCGAGGCCCGTCGTCGGCGTCAAGCATCACCGCATCGCAGCGGATACACCGCGTCGGGTCGTAGTTGCCGGCGCCGTCACGGCTGTTGGCGCATCGATCAGCGGTGTCGGTAGTCGGAACTCCGTCGGGCATGGCCACTGAGCCACGTTCCGCATCGTCCCCAGTGCGACCCCTACGTAACGCGACTCGAATCTCGTGGACGTCGACTTCGACGAGTGTGGCGATCGCCGACTAACGTCTGCCCGCGTACCCTCATCCGATCGACGGCCGCTTGCATATCGGCGAAGTAGCGCGCCCTCCTGTTGATCGCGTCAGCGCGCACGTGCGCCGCGGCCTGGTCGAGTCGCTAGCGTTCCCACCCATCGATCGCACCAACTCGGTGCAGCATCGCCCGGATCGTTGCCGCATCGTCGGCATTGGCTCAGTCCCGGCGGTACCTCTTCTCGTTCGCCATCGCTTGAGCCTCACGCGCTCGACGTCGGGCCAGGAGCTTCGCATTCGAGTTCATCTCCGCAACGTAAGAAGCGGTGGCGAGTCAGTCCACCACCACAGCCACATTCACTCTGACGACTTCTGAGTTGGCTCCGCGCTGCCACGCCCCGCGGTCCAACTGACTCGACTTACCAGGCCCCTGCCGACCGCGCTTCCGTGCAATTCCTCAGTCGACACGCTGCGCCATTCGTGCTCCACGCCCAGATCCACACACCTCTTGCATTCCGGGCCGAAGTTGGTCACTTATCGCCGGACGAAATTCGAACCCAGCAACAATAAGGCTAGGCAGCACGGTGACACTCGCGAGGATTGCGAGGACGGCGACCGACCAAGACCTCTTACCGAGATCGATGTGAACCGACCAGCTGCGGACTGTGGCGCGTCCATTTAGGGCAAGTCGATATAGGACAGAGACATGTGCTCATCGTGACTACTGCCCTGAGTTGTTGCCCAGCTGCGGCGATCGTCTTGCGCGAACAAGCTCGGGTATCTGGATGTGTCCCAAACGTCCAAGCGAATCCATGACTCTTTCTGCAGCCGCTAGAGCGTCCGAATCTCCGCTGTCCAGAGCGGCAGCAATAATCCCGGGCGCGTGCTGAACCAAATCATGGCGGGCGAGCGATTCGTCGCTGCCGACCAAGAGGCTTTCAAGGACCGCTACGACGCGGCCGGGATACTCCGATGCAGCGCCTTCCAACGCTTCACCCAGCATTCCCCCAGCATTAAATGCTGCCGACCTTGCTGCCTGTTGCAGACGCGGCAACCACCACGCACGAGGAAACGTATCTGCCCGCGCCCACCAATAGAACTCCACGAGTTCATCGACAGTCGATTCTTTGCGCTCGACGGCTTCCGCCCTGTTATCCCAGAGGGCGGCTGCTCGCTCAAACACGGCCTCCGGTACATCGCCAGACCTCATCAACTGCCATCCAAGATGACCGAGTACACGGGCACGGACCGCTACTGGGGCTACTTCAAAGAAGTGCGTAAGCAAACGATGGTCGGCGCGAAGAACGCCTAGGACCCGTAGCTGGACTAGATGATCACCGAGCATCTCCGCGGGGGATCGGTCAGTTCTCCAACCTGCTTCTGCGACTTCTCCCTTTCCTGCGCTATCAATGAGCGCGCGCGCCCCGACCTCGACGACATCTAGAAGTTGTCTCGATGGAGTCGAGGTGGCCAGAGCGGTAGACAGCACGACTTCGCCATACGAATCCTCGGTAAGGAGGGAACTGACATGTGCAGCTAACCAGCCTGGATCAATCCAGACTAGCAAGCGGAGCAGCTCACCGAAAACTGCAGCAACACTTAGGCTTTCATCTCGCATGGGGCGCAGCCGCCCACTTAGAAGTTCAAGCGCTCTAGGTATGACATCATCGGAGCGTTGTGATAGGGCGTTTTGATCTGCGAGCAATTTGGCCTTTCGCGCGACCTTCACTACCGCTCGGATGGCAGCAGGCCTAGTGGTATTGAGTGACAGCGTCAGCGGGTCCATGTTTTGGCCACCGAACTTAACCTCGTAGGCCGGGGTGGGGTCTGGATGATCCACAAGCGGCGCCACTGCGGCCAAAGCTGCTGCAAGCAGAGTTTCGGGGATCTCGTTGTCTTCCTAAGAGATTGATCCACGCTCGACTAGTTCAGCGACCGCACGTTGGGCGTACCGCCACACGACATCCTCTTCTAGCCGGTCATCGACTTCAGAGCCATCGTCGGCGTTGGAAGCTACGGTTGCTGACGCCGCCAGAACCGGCGCCCAATCGATTTGCATTCCTGCTGTCACCGCTTGTTTCAACCCATCGAGAAGCGCGCGGAAGTACGTGGGATCGTGTCCCGTGAAGTCCTCTGCGGCCACGGAGAATTCCATAGGGCTCTCAGCCACAACCGCGGAGAACGCTCTAGATAGTCCGATCTTCGAGGCTTCAAACCGCTCCAACCCGCTAGGAATCCAGGTCATGAGGAAGTCTCGGATCTCGTCAAGAGTCATGGCTCTAAGTTCATCCGCGGACATTGGAGTGCCGGAGCTGAAACCGGATTCCATATAAAGTGGAAACTCGAGATGCTCAGGAACACCGTGCCGTTCTGCAAGTTCCGTAAACCGTGATCTACTCTTACTGGGCAGAGCGTCAATCCCTATGGCACTCAGCACATTTAGTTGCCATTGCTCTCGGTACCTGTCGATAGCCTCTTCCACGTCTTGATCAGGATCCGCGAAGCGCTCTAGTCGATCTAATAATTCTTCTCGTGTGCGGTATGGACCGCTCAGGATCACAGATTCCCAAACCTCGGTCTGCTCCGCAGATAGAAGCGGGAGGAGGTGCCGCGCGAGCTCAGCATATTCATGGCCGTACTCGAGTTCGAGAAACCGTGGATCAATTAGCCGTTCATAGCCCGCTTGGAGCACATCGTTGCGGCCCTCCGCCTCAAGTGCCAGAATATGCAAGCCTATCCGAGTGGGGAGAGGCTGAGCGTTCCGTTCAAGATTGGCCAAAGTTTCTGCGGCCGAACGATCCCCCTGCAGGTCCGCTAAAGCACGATCGCGGACCGCCTCAACAAGCGAATCCCCAACCTCGGCATTACCTTTGTTCTGCGGATGATCAGCGATTGACGGGCGCCAAATAAAACTTGTGTCAGAGCCCGAAGCCGGATCGAAGCCGCTGGAAGCTCGCTGAAAAGCATCAAGCCATCCCAATAGTGTTTTAAGAACTTCTTCGCCGAGAACCGCGTCGAGTGCTACAACAGTACGCGGCAGCAGCTCCTCATACCAGGACGTGTTAATGCCGACGGAGACACTGCGGCTCGACGAAATCGGTCCGGCGTCCGCTGCCAACCTCGGCCGAAAGGCCGCTTGCAGAATGCGAACAGCTGGTTGTCGAAGACCAGCGGCTGCAAGCTGCTCGGCTAGCTCAACTACTTCTTCTGCGTTGTAAATCGTGCCGCGACTTAGGTAGCTCTCAATGGGTCGCACGAGATTTCTCGCGAGCTCGGGCGGCAGCTTCAACGCGGCTCGTAGTACAAGTTCGTGGACAAAGGGGTTCTGAGAGTCAGCTACTCGAGCCATAATTCGAGCGACTTCGTCCGGCACCAACGACGCCATGCGAACCAGGTATGCGCCCTCAGGCCAACGTTGCCACCATTCCCTTCCAGCCGAGTCAGCTGATGGTCCATTTGGTGGGCCGAAGCAATGTCGGGCTTCGAGTGCTGAGACCCATCGCGGATTGTCGAGTCGTTCAAAGAAAACCCGCCGATGCTGCCAATCACCTATGCGCGAAAGAGCCCGATCGATGAGATCATCGTCCGGCTCGGCCCAACCAGCTAGAGGATCAACTTCGTTGTTAGTCACCGGCGCTCGATTCTCCGCGCTTGTTGGCGGCGTCCAAGACATCCATGAGCTCCTCGACAACCTGGAAGAAGCTGCCGAGCCTACCCGCCAAAGCGGCCTCGATCGTTTCCAACGCTTTCTCGAGCCCTTCTAAAGTGTCCGCATTAACTTCGACTTTGCGGCCGCGCTGGGGTGCCGCACCTTTTCAAAAGCTCTTACACTTTCACTGAATAGCTTTACGGTCGGGTCCTGGCCCGCCTCTACACGCCCCAGCACCAAGGCGCTATGACGGCGCCTCGAATTTCCTCTGGCTGCGATGCTCGCTACGACAACCTTGCGAGCGGCGACAATGACGACCTTCGGGACCGTTGCTCGACCGTCGGAAGACGATTCCTCTTCGTTACTAGCTGGGTCCTCTACTGCGGCAGAACCAAGAACGTCCTGGTGTTCGGTCCAGACGCTGGCAAGCTGGCGGGCGGGCTCGGCGAGATCGCTGTACGCGGGGACCGCCTCAACATCCGCGAGTGCATCAGGGAGCCCGTTGACGAGGTTGCGTATGCAATGACCAGCGACTACTACTGCCCCAGGGGTCAACTTTTGCTCACTCAATGCGTCAATCGCACGCCTATACAAGTCTGCATATAGCTCGTCAACACATGCTATTGCAGCCTGCAAGCGACGTCGGCGGCCGTTCCACAGTGAGTTATCTCCGCCCCATCCTGTTGCTTCGCTGAGTGCGGATTCTTCACTGTTCATCCGGCTCCTGTCTTGACAGATCAACATCGGCTTGCGACGGCCAAGCACCAAGAATTCCGAGGCGAGCTACGTCCCGACGCTGGTTGGCGCAGAACAGAAGCCCCTCGCCTATCCCGGGGCCTGATCTGATGCTAGGAGGAAACGGCGCTGTTGCAAGAGTGCCCGGCGATAACGCTGAACGGGCCTGTAGTGCGAGTTGCATCGCTACATACCGCAGTAGATACCGTAGTAGGTTCGCTCTTCGATAGCGTCCCGTGGTTTGGTGGACTTCGGATCTGGCGTAGTTCACGCGTAGTGATCAACGAGTCATGGTGAACGCTAGGTGGTTTGGTGTTGTTTGGCAAGTGCTGCTGCGGCGTGTTTGGTGGCGATGACGGTGCGTAGTTCGTCCATGGAGACATCGGAGAGGTAGCGGCGGGTGACCTGCCATTCGTCGTGGGCTTCGATGA
>NZ_JBYCKY010000564.1:0-2061 GCF_057473605.1 Mycobacterium sp. TH-M82
GCCCGAAGGGATTCGAACCCCCAACCTTCTGATCCGTAGTCAGATGCTCTATCCGTTGAGCTACGGGCGCCTGTCTTCGATTGTGCTGCCGGCCGACCGGAGTCGGCCCGCGGCGGAGGCGAGAGGATTTGAACCTCCGGTCCCGGTGAAGGGACAACTCATTAGCAGTGAGTCCCATTCGGCCGCTCTGGCACGCCTCCTCGAACTTTACGAGGGTACTAGACCCCTATGCTGTCGACGTGACCGCCCGCCTGCGCCCGCAGATCGCCGCACTGCCGGCCAACCCCGAGGGCAAGACCGTTCCGGGCTCGATCAAGCTGGCCAGCAACGAGACGGTGTTCCCGGTGCTGCCCAGCGTCAGGGAAGCCGTGCAGCGGGCCGCCGCCACGCTCAACCGCTACCCGGACAACGGGTACGCCGAGCTGCGGACGCGGCTGGCCGCCCATGTCGGGTTTCCGCCCGAATGCGTCGCCGTCGGTTGCGGGTCCGTCAGCCTGTGCCAACAGCTCATCCAGATCACCGCCGATGCCGGTGACGAGGTGGTGTTCGGCTGGCGGAGCTTCGAGATCTACCCGCTGCAGGTCCGCACGGCCGCGGCGGTGGGGGTCCCGGTGCCGCTGCGTGAGCACACCTATGACCTGGACGCGATGCTGGCCGCCGTCACCGATCGCACCCGGCTGATCTTTGTCTGCAACCCGAATAATCCGACGTCCACCGTCGTCGACCCGGCAGCGCTGGCGCGTTTCGTGGCCGCGGTGCCGCCGGACATCCTGGTTGCCCTCGACGAAGCGTACGTGGAGTACATCCGCGGGCCGATGGTGCCGGACAGCTTCGGTTTGGTCCGTGCACACAGCAATGTCGTTGTGCTGCGGACGTTTTCGAAGGCTTACGGGCTGGCCGGCGTGCGGGTAGGTTACGCGGTCGCCGACCCGGCGGTGATCAGCGCGCTGGGCAAAGTCTACGTGCCGTTCACCGTCTCCAGCATCGCGCAGGCCGCTGCGATCGCGTCGCTTGACGCCGCCGGCGAGCTGCTGGCCCGCACCGACGTGGTGGTCGGCGAGCGGGAGCGGGTCGTTGCGGTGCTGCGCCCGATACTTCACAGAGCCGGGTTCACGCTGCCGGGATCGCAGGCCAACTTCGTGTGGCTGCCGCTGGCCGAGCGCACGTCGGAGTTCACCGACGCCGCCGCCGCGGCCCGCATCGTGGTCCGCCCGTACGGCGATGACGGCGTGCGGGCGACCATCGGGTCACCAGAGGAAAACGACGCGCTGTTAAGGTTCGCCCGGGACTGGATCTAGGCTCGTCGGCATGCACGCGTATGAATCCGTCGCCGTCGAAACCAAAGACGCTAAGAACCACGTCGCACAGGTCACCCTGATCGGGCCGGGCAAAGGCAATGCGCTGGGTCCGGCGTTCTGGTCGGAGATGCCAGAGGTGTTCGGTGCGCTGGACGCCGACCGTGACGTGCGCGCGATCGTGTTGACCGGCTCGGGCGGCAACTTCAGCTACGGACTGGACGTGCCCGCGATGGGCGGCACCCTGGCACCGGTGCTGGCCGAGGGCGCGATGGCTCGGCCGCGGACGGACTTCCACACCGAGATCCTGCGTATGCAACGCGCGATCAACGCAGTCGCCGACTGCCGCACCCCGACGATCGCGGCGGTGCACGGCTGGTGCATCGGCGGCGGCGTCGACCTGATCTCGGCGGTCGACATCCGCTACGCGGCCGCCGACGCCAAATTCTCGGTGCGCGAGGTCAAGCTGGCGATGGTCGCCGACATGGGCAGCCTGGCCCGGCTGCCGCTGATCCTGTCCGACGGGTACCTGCGGGAACTGGCGCTGACCGGCGGGAACATCGACGCCGCCCGAGCGGAGAAGATCGGCCTGGTCAACGACGTGTTCGACGACGCCGAAACCTGCCTGGACGCCGCGCACGCCACCGCCGCCGAGATCGCCGCCAACCCGCCGCTGGCGGTGGCCGGCGTCAAGGACGTGCTCGACCAGCAGCGGATCGAGCGAGTGTCGGCCAGCCTGCGCTACGTCGCGGCGTGGAACGCGGCG
>NZ_JBYCKY010000565.1:0-2418 GCF_057473605.1 Mycobacterium sp. TH-M82
ATCCTGCACGGGTCCCGACAGCACGGTGTTGGCACCGTTGTAGGCACCAACCGACAGACGCGGAAATTCGTCGGTCAGGCGCTCGACACGCTCGGCAGCGGTGAACACCGCGACCATCCGACCGCCCGCAGGCAAGCTGGCGAAAAGTCGTCCGCGCTCGGCCATCAGCAGCGCGCCGTCCTCCAGGCTGAACACGCCGGCGACGCAGGCCGCCGAATATTGGCCGACGCTGTGGCCTAGGACCACGTCGGGGTCGAAGCCCCACGATTGCCAGAGGCGGGCCAAGCCCATCTCCACCGCGAATAAGGCGGGCTGGGCATAGGAGGTCTGCCGCAGCATATCGTCGCCAGCCGGGTCGTCCACATCGAAAATGACGTCCAACAAGGGCCTTTCGAGCACGTCAGATACCACTTCCGCGCAGCGGTTCAGTGTCTCGGTGAAGACCGGCTCGGCGTCGAAGAGTTCACGGGCCATGCCCGGGTACTGGCTGCCCTGACCGGTGAAGAGCCACGCCGTTTTGGGCTTGTCATCGGATACTCCGCGCACCAGGCCGGGCACCGGGCGGTCGTCGGCGAGCGCGCCGAGCAACTCAGTAGCGGACTCCATCGAGTTGACCACCAATGCGGCTCGGTGTTCGAAGTGTGCTCGCCCCACCCCGGCGGTAAAACACACGTCCGCCAAGGACGCCTCCGGGTGCGCACTCACCCAGGTGCGGTATTGATCGGCGATCTGCAGCAGTGCGCTGGGCGTCCGCGCCGATAGCGGAAGGATGCGAAACCGCCTGTCCCCGAGTGCCTCGAGCGGACTCGGTGCCGAGACCGCCTGACTGACGTCGTCGGGCGCTTCCTCGAGGATGACGTGCGCGTTGGTCCCGGCGAACCCGAACGAGCTGACTCCCGCGATACGGGGCCGACCGTTGCGTTCCCAGGCGGTGGCCTCCCGCACAACCTGCACGGCAAGCCGGTCCCAGGCAATATGCGGCGACGGGTTGCGGAAGTGCAGGTGTTGCGGCAGTAATCCGTGCTCAAGCGAGAGGATGACCTTGATCACACCCGCGATCCCCGCGGCCGCTTCCAGGTGCCCGATGTTCGTCTTCACCGAACCGATCAACAGCGGCTGGCTCGGCTCGCGCCCGGCGCCGAACACCACACCGGCGGCCTGCGCCTCGATCGGGTCGCCCAGCGAGGTTCCGGTCCCATGTGCCTCCAGGTATCCGACGTCGCCGGGCGCGATACCGCTCCGTTTCAGCGCGTCAGCGATAACTCGTTCTTGGGCAACGCCGTTCGGCACCGTTAAACCACCCGATGCGCCATCCTGGTTGATCGCACTGCCCCGGATGACAGCCCGAATCCGGTCGCCGTCGCGGATCGCGTCTGCAAGTCGCTTGATGACGATGACGCCGCAACCCTCGCCACGGACGTAGCCGTCTGCGGCCGCGTCGAACGTCTTGCACCGGCCGTCGGGCGCGAGCATGTGCGCTTGCGAGAACGTGATCATGGTCGCCGGGGTGAGCAGGACGTTCGCGCCGCCGGCTAACGCGAGGTCACATTCGCCCAGGCGCAGCGCTTGGCAGGCTTGATGGATGGCCACCAACGACGAGCTGCACGCCGTGTCGACGGCTACCGAGGGGCCCTGCAGCCCCAACCGGTGGCTGATCCGGCCCGCCGCTGCAGCATTCGACGTCCCGATTGCCAGATAGGCTTCGATCTCGGGATAAGTCAGCTCGTCGGATAGCAGCCCCAGGTAGTCGTGGGTGGCCAAACCGACGAACACGCCGGTATTGGTGTTCGCCAAAGCCGTCGGCGCGGTGCCTGAATGCTCCACCGCCCGCCAGGCGGTCTCCAGCAACAGCCGATGCTGCGGGTCCGTCAACCTGACCTCGCGCGTCGACATGTTGAAGAACGGCGCGTCGAATCCCGTCACGTCGTCGATGAAACCTGCCCGACGGGTCACGACCTTCCCGGGCGCACCGGGTTCCGGGTCGAAGAACTCGTCTGCATTCCAACGGTTTTGGGGCACCTCCGAGACCGCATCCCCCCCCTGGCGTAACAGTTGCCAGAATTCGTCTGCATCTGCGGCACCCGGAAAACGCGCCGCGTAGCCGACCACCGCAAAACCTGGTGACGACTGCTTCAGATCTTCGGGGACTGCCATGTGTTGTTCTCCCTGCCTCGGCCAGTCAAGATCCACGCGGGCGGACCGGTCGCGCCACAGCACCGCGGCCGCCAGCCTGTATTGTGAGGCCGCGCCGGCAGCAAGGACCTATCGCCAGGTAAGGTCGCCGGTCCACGTCCCATCCCCGTGGGCGGCTCGATTGCACGGTTTAGAGTGCCTGCCGGCAGCCGGTATTGCAAGGGCAGGGACGGAATGGACAAGCTATCGCAGGTAGAGCCACTGGGCCGCTGGTCCCCACGCCCA
>NZ_JBYCKY010000566.1:0-4690 GCF_057473605.1 Mycobacterium sp. TH-M82
CCACCGATCAGGTCATCAGCGGGGCCGAGTGGAAAGCCCTGTCGCGCAAAGACCGGGAGCGCGCCGTCGCAGAGCGGGTGGTGTTCGCCCGGATGTCGCCGGAGAACAAGGTGCAGATCGTGCAGACGCTGGAGCGCACCGGCCGGGTCTGCGCGATGGTCGGCGACGGCGCCAACGACGCGGCCGCTATCCGGGCGGCCACCGTCGGGATCGGGGTGGTCGCCCACGGTAGCGACGCGGCCCGCACCGCCGCCGACGTGGTGCTGCTCGACGGCCGGGTCCATGCGCTGCTGGACGCCCTCGATGAAGGCCGCGAACTGTGGCAGCGGGTACAGGCGGCGGTGGCGGTGCTGCTCGGCGGAAACGCCGGCGAGGTGGCGTTCGCCATCATCGGCAGCGCGATCACCGGCCGGTCCCCGCTCAACACCCGGCAGCTGCTGCTGGTGAACATGCTGACCGACGCGCTGCCGGCGACCGCGCTGGCGGTCAGCTCCCTGGACGACTCGGCGCGCGCCGACGCGCACGGCCCGGACGCGGCCGCGCTGTGGCGCAAGGTGGCGGTGCGCGGGGTGACTACGGCGTCTGCAGCGGTGACGGCCTGGGCGTGGGCGTCGTTCACCGGACGCCAGCGCCGGGCGGCCACCGTCGCGTTGGTCTCGCTGGTGACCGCGCAACTCGGCCAGACCCTGCTGGACTCACACGACCGGATGGTGGTGCTCACCGCGATCGGCTCGCTGGGGGCGATGGCGACGTTGATCAGCACCCCCGGGATCAGCCAGATGCTGGGCTGCACGCCGCTCGGCCCGGTGGGCTGGGCTCAGGCGCTGGGGACCGCGGGAGCGGCCACCGTCGGTGCGGCCGTCATACCCCGCCTCCTTTCTGCGTTGCCCTCGGTACCGGCACCCGCTACGGCGTCCCCTGCGCCCGCCGCTGCGCGGCATCAGCCCCGCCCCGCTGCTGGCCGAAGAGCACCGCGGCTGCGGGTTGTGGACAATGGGTTTGACGACAAGGCCACGGTCCGGCCGCACGGCCACCCGTCGATACCATGAAGAGCATGACGGTGGACAAGTCGCGCCGCAGCACTTCGCAGCGTGACGCCCTGGAGGAGATCCGCAAGGGCGAAACCTTCGCGGTCGACCTGCCATTGATCGGCCGGGTGGCGATCCCGCCGCCCGAACAGATCGCCTACTACGGCGGTTTGGTGATGCTGGCCGCGTTCGAAATCATCGACTGGCCGGTGGCCATCGCCGTTGCCGCCGGCCACATAATGGCCAGCAATCACCGCAGCCAGTTACTCGAACAGCTCGGCGAAGCGCTGGAAGAGGCCTGAGCCAACAGTCGCAGGAGCCGACCCGGAGGACCGTCAAGCATCGCACGACGACAAGCCATCAAAAATGTCCTGAGTCCATGCATTGACAACCGCCGGCGCAGTCCTGTATCGGTCCAGCATCTTTGACCGTTGCGACGCTGTCCAGCCAAGGCCGGCGCTGTTCTTCGGGTTGCCGGCCGTCCGCAAGCCGGCAATATCGCAACCCTGTTCGTGGTGGGTACGTCGCATCCAGGCCAGCAAGTCAACCCCGACGTGTAGCACGAGGGTGACCGTGCCGGCATCCAAGAAACGCGCCTCTCTTGCCGCTGTTGCGGGCTAGGATTTCGACCATCATCGACATCAGCACCCGCAAACTGCGCCACTTCGTGGTAGTCGCCGAAGAGCTGCACTTCAGCAAGGCCGCGGCGCGCCTGTACATGGCCCAGCAGGCCCTCAGCCGCCAGATCAAGGAACTCGAGGACCAACTCGGCGCCAAGCTGTTGGAGCGAACCACCCGCTCGGTGGCGCTGACGCCCGCCGGTGAAGTCTTCTTAGAGGGAGCGCGCGCCGCGCTGGCCGCTTTAGACGGCGCGACCGCCGCCGCGCAACGGACGGTCCGCGGGCTGACCGGCACGCTGCGGCTGGGCTACATTACCGGTGCAGCGCTCGAATTGACGGCGTTGATCATGGCCGAATTCCGGGAACGCTACCCCGATGTCGTCGTCGAGATGCACGAATTCCCGTTCAGCGACAAATCGGCGGGCTTGGCGTCGGGGGACACCGACGTGGCGTTCCTGCGGCTGCCGCAGGGTACTGCGAACCTCGAGACCGAGGTTTTGTTCGTCGATCCCGTCGTGGCGATGGTGTCGACCTCGCACCGTCACGCCGGACGGCTTTCCGTCTGTGCGCGGGACCTCGTCGATGACCCGGTCACCGCGAGCGCCACCGACGATGCCGATCACGCGTTTTTTTGCCTGGATGCGGCGCGTAACGAATCGACCCGGTCCCGCATAGTGCCCGTCAAGTCGATCACCGAGGAAGTCAGCCTGGTCGCGGCCGGGGCGGCCATCTCCGTCACCAGCGCAGCCGTCATGGACTATCTGCCCGCGCCCGGCGTCCGGTTCCTGGCGATCGACGACTGGCCCGGCTCGGTGGTCGCGGTCGGCTGGCACCACGGCCGACGCCCTGCTCTCGTCGACCGGTTCGTCGACGTCGTGTGCGCGGTGCGGGACCGGGAGCGCGAGATCGTGCGCAATATCGAGAACCGGTGCCCAACAAGATCTCAATTGACATCGTGCCCATTGTGAATGGTGTCACCGTTTGGTGTTTCCGTTAAACTGCTACCGATTGCCAGTATTGACCGCGATGACACGGCGAAACTGCGGTCTAAAATCTGCTTAAGCGCGCTCGTCTCCGCTGCCCGGGAAAGGACGAACTCATGGCGCATCGGCGCTTCAGGGTGCACAATTCAGCTTCGCGTAAGGCGATGGCGCGGCGGCGTCGACGCGCCATCGGGACGACCGGGGCGATCAGTGCGTTCCTGACGTTCGGGCTTGGGCCGCTGGCCCACGCGCCCAAGGCCCGTGCCGAGGGGTTTGACGCAGTCATTGACCAAACCCTCACTGCGATCACGGGTTCGTTGGGCGATCTGTCCGGCGTTTCCGGGACAGCTCCGGAGCTGGGCGGTCTGGGTGCGGGTGCCGCCGATGCGGGCTCGGTGGCCGCGGCCAACCCAGCTGGTGCCTGGTTGCATGCGCTGGCGCAGGACTTCAACGGGTTGGATCAGGATGCGGACAACGTGCTCGGCAAATTGTTTAACTTGGTTAACCACGTCGGTTCGTCTGGCGAAGCCCCCACCGGCGCGATGAGTCAGAACTTGCTGGTCAACGGCAACTTCGCCACCGCCGACCCGTCCGGGTCGGGCTTCGAAGGGGTGACCATTCCGGGCTGGACGGAGACCGGCGTCCCGACCGTGATCCCATACGACACCCCGATCAATCTCCCGGGGCCAATTTTGGACAAGTTCACCCCAACTTTCTCGGGGTTGTTAGGTTTTCCGACGGTGGCGCCGCCGGGCACCCCGGCCGGCGACGACAATTTCGCCGGCGGCGGACCCGTGGGCACCTCCAGCATCAGCCAAACCGTCAACCTCACCGGCGCAGCCGGAACGCCGTTCGAGCTCAGTGCAGATCTCGGCGGCCAAAGCTGGGACCCGTCCTACACCTCAGTGCAGGTCAGCTTCCTGGGCGCCGACGGGGACGTGCTGGGCACCGACTCGCTCAATCCGGTCACGGCACTCGATCGCCTGGGTTTCACCGGGTTTGAATACCGCGACATCACCGGGACGGTCCCGGAGGGCACCACCTCCGCGCAGGTGACCACGACCTTCAACGACGAAACGAATTTCCTCGAAGACTACAACAGCGCCTACGCAGCCGACGAGTCGTTCACCGTCGGCGATCCAAGTCTGACCGCGGCGCCGCT
Organism: Mycobacterium sp. TH-M82; assembly: GCF_057473605.1. Classification (NCBI taxonomy): domain Bacteria; kingdom Bacillati; phylum Actinomycetota; class Actinomycetes; order Mycobacteriales; family Mycobacteriaceae; genus Mycobacterium; species Mycobacterium sp. TH-M82. The sequence goes on from NZ_JBYCKY010000566.1 coordinate 3,794, forward strand.
CACGCCACCGACGTCCGACGTCGGCCACCTCGATCACGTGTTCCTGATCTACTTGGAAAACGAGGGCGACGAGCAAATCCTGGACAACCAAAACGCGTCGTTCATCGACAGCCTGATCAAGACAGGAGATTTCGACAGCGGCTACCACTCGCTGGGCCACCCCAGCAACCCCAACTACGACGCTGTCTTTGGCGGGTCGGCCTTCGGTCGGGACACCAACGCGTACCCCGGCGGCATCAATGCACCCAACCTTTTCGAAGAATGGGATAAGGCGGGCGTATCGTGGGCCGCCTATGAACAGGACATCCCGGCGGGTACCACCGAAATAAATGGGGGCTTCGGTAACGTTGGCGCCTTCAACTACGTCGCCGACAATACCCAGGCTTACCTGGATGAACACATTTTCCCGCAGGCGGATTTGTCCAGCGCTCTGCAGGACCCGAGCACCTTCCCGGACTTCGCGTGGGTCAAACCCAACGTAGTCACTTCTGGTGAACCCTTCAACGGTACCTTTTTCAGCGATCTCAGGTATATTGCCAACGAGGTCTTTCCTGCGCAGTCCGTCGTAGACAGATACGACTTGTACCTCGAGAACACGGTCAAAACCATCGAGGACTCGCCGACGTGGAATGACCCGAACGAGACGGACGCGATCTTCATCACCTACGACGAGGACGCCAGCGAACCGTCACTAGGCATCGAAAACACCGATGACAACGTTCCGCTGATCGTCATCCCGAACCAGGGCGCCGTGACGGAGGGAGGGATGCTCGACGGCGTCCACACCGACGCCTACAACAACATCTACGGTCTGATGGCCACAATCGCAGACGCCACGAGTCCTGCGTCGGGAACTCTGGCCCCGCTCACAGCCAACGAGGAGTACGCCACACCGCT
>NZ_JBYCKY010000567.1:0-5013 GCF_057473605.1 Mycobacterium sp. TH-M82
ACCAGAAACGCCCCCGGCATGAGATGGCCGTCGTGGTCGTCGAACAGATACGACGGCGACAGCAGGCCGTGGGTGCCGGCCCGGCCGATGAGGATCAGGTCGTCCCAGTAGAAGTAGCCGCCGAACGCCAGCACCGCCCGAAGAGCCAGTTGCACCAGGATCAGCGCGACGGCGGCTGCTTGTATCCGGGCAACCCGGGAGGCACGGATCGTCGCGACGGGCATGCGTCTTTCTTACCTGTCGGTATGGTGGGCCGGTGCGAGCACTGGTCACCGGGGCGGCCGGTTTTATCGGGTCGACGCTGGTCGACCGGCTCCGGGCGGAGGGTCACCCGGTGGTCGGCCTGGACAACTTCGCGACCGGGCGGGCCACCAACCTCGAGCACTTGGCCGACGACCCCGACTTCGTCTTCGTCGAGGCCGACATCGCCACCACGGACCTGCAATCGCTGCTTGAAGTCCACCGGCCGGAGGTGGTGTTCCACCTGGCCGCGCAGATCGACGTGCGCCGCTCGGTGGCCGACCCGCAGTTCGACGCGTCGGTCAACGTCGTCGGCACGCTCCGGCTCGCCGAAGCGGCGCGCAGCACAGGAGTCCGAAAGATCGTGAACACTTCGTCGGGCGGTTCCATCTACGGCACCCCGCCGGGCTACCCGACCGGCGAGACGGCGCCGACCGACCCCGCGTCACCGTACGCCGCGGGCAAGGTGGCCGGTGAGATCTACCTCAACACGTTCCGGCACCTCTACGGCCTGCAGTGCTCTCACATCGCGCCGGCCAACGTCTACGGCCCCCGCCAGGACCCGCACGGCGAGGCCGGGGTGGTGGCGATCTTCGCCCGGGCGCTGCTGTCGGGTGAACCGACCCGGGTGTTCGGGGACGGGTCGCACACCCGTGACTACGTGTTCGTCGACGATGTGGTGGATGCGTTTGTCCGCGCGTCCGGACCCGGCGGCGAAGGACAGCGGTTCAACATCGGCACCGGGGTGGAAACCTCGGACCGGCAACTGCATTCGGCGGTGGCGGCCGCCGTCGGAGCACCCGATGACCCACAGTTCGCTTCGCCCCGGCTGGGTGACTTGAACCGGTCCTGTTTGGATAGCAGTCTCGCCCGACGGGTCTTGGGCTGGCGACCGCAGGTGGCACTCGCTGAGGGGCTGCGCCGCACGGTGGAGTACTTCGCGCAGAGACAGACCTGACGTGGCGCTATGGGCGCTCGGGCTGCTGAACACTCGCCAGCGCCACCGCGCGCGCGAGCCGGGCATATCGCAGTTCCACATCGCGGAACCGCATGTAGGTGCTGAGCGTGGTGAACGCGAACGCGATGATCAGCACGTAAAGCATCAGATCCGTCCCGCGACGGACGCCGACCCAGTTCGCCACCACGGTGGTGTCGTCCGGGCGCAGCACGGCGTAGATCCCGCCCACCACGAACACCAGGTAGCCGACCTTGACCCAGGCCCTTGACTGGGCGGAGCGCCGGGACAACAACAGGTAGATCAGCAGCGTCATCACCGCCGCGATCAGCAGCACCTTGATCCAGTTCATCGGGACATCCTTTTGCGTAGCAACCCGTCGAAGACGATATTGATGCCGTTGAGCAGCGGCTGGCCTTTGGACTTCGAGTAGTCGGTGTAGAGCACCTCGACCGGAACTTCGCCTACCCGCCAATGGTTTTCGTCGATCAGCGCGAGGAACTCGCTCGCGTGGCTCATGCCGTTCATGGTGATGTCGAGGCCCTCGGCAACCTTGCGGTTGAACACCCGCAAGCCGTTGTGCGCGTCCGACAGCCCCAGCCGCCGAGTCCGTGGGCTCACCCGGACCACCGTGCGCAGCACCAGCCGTTTCAACAGCGGTGTCCGCGCTGTCACGCCGGGCTCAGCGAACGGCGCGAACCGGGTGCCGATGACGATGTCGAGATCGCCGGCAGAGAGCCGCTCGACCATCCGCACGACGTCGGCCACCCGGTGCTGACCGTCGGCGTCGAAGGTGGCGAACATCCGCGCACCGGGCTGGCCGCGGGCGAACTCGACGCCGGTCTGGATCGCCGCACCCTGGCCGAGGTTCACCGGATGGCGCACCACGTAGGCACCGGCCCGACGGGCGATCACGGCGGTGTCGTCGGTGCTGCCGTCGTCCACGCAGACCACATGGTCGAAAACCGATCGGACGCCGGTGATGACGTCGCCGATAACGGCCGCTTCGTCGAAGGCGGGGACGATGATCCAAACGTCGGGGTAGCGGGTCTCGATACGGCAAAAATACACGTCGTGCACGTCACAGTGTCGGTGGCAGCCAAGCCCGGTCGGTTGAGGCGGCCGTGCGCAGCGCGAACAGATGCACCGCGATGCCGACCAGCGGACCACAGAACAAGGCGATGGACGTTCGGGTGCCCAGGTCCGTCGGCAGCAGCAAGAGCAACGTCGACGCCACCGTAGCGCCCACCCAGCCCAGCGCGTAGGCGCGGTGCAGTGCCGCCGCCACCGCGGCCGCGCCGGTCAGAGTCAACACTGCGATCGCCGTGGCTGCCGCGGTCAATGCGGCCAGCACGGCGCCGCCGGCGCAATACGCCGGCCCGAACGCCGCACGCAGCAGCCATGGGCCTACCAGGGCTGCAGCCAACGCGCCGACCGCACCCACCGCGACGACGGCCGCGGCCGGCGCGGCCAGCGCGCGAACCCGCTGGGAGCGCTGGTCGACGAAGTGTGCGATCAGGTTCCCCTGCAGCGCGGTCAGCGGAACCAGCAGCGGCGCCCGGGTCAAGGTGACCGCCAGGATGACCACGCCGCCCGCTGCGCCAAGCTCGCCGGAGGTCGTCTGCAGCAGCACCGGAAAACCCATCACCAAGATCGCGCTGGCGCCGGCCGCGGTGACCGAGGGCGCGGCCCCGCGCAGGAAGGTTGCCGTGCGCACCGGTGCCACCAGCCGGGCCGCGGCCCGGGTCGCCGGGGAGACGATCAGCATCACCAGCCATGCCACCGCACCAGCCACGGTGGCCCACAAGAATCCGGCCAAACCCCAGCCGACAGCGAATGCGGCGGTCGCGACGACAACCCGGATGACGGCGTCGGTCACCATCAGGGTCGCGTACTGCATCCACCGGTTGGCGCCGGCCAGCATGCCCAGCAGGGTGGCGTGCAGGCAGAAGCCGGCCAACCCGACGGCCAGCAGCGCCACCGAAAGCATGCGCGCATCGACGAAGACCGGCCCGCTCCACAACGGCGAGCTGCCGACGACCAGCGTGGCCGCGACGGCGCCGACCGTCGCGGCCACCCGCAGCGGCCGGGTGTGGTGGCCGGGCACTGCGGCGGTGCCCGCCCCGGCACAGCGCGCGGATAGCGCGGATCGTACTTCCCGGGTGGTTTCTTGCAGCAGACCGTTTGCGGCCCCCGCGACCAGGCCGAACGCTCCCCAAAAAACCGCGAACACCGCGAACCCGGCGGGGTCCAGGTCGCGGGCCGCCAGGTAGAGCACCGCGTACCCGCAGAGCGCGGTGACCGCGGTGGCCGCGACGACCCGGACGACGCTGCCGCGTGCGACGGGCCCGGCTGCGGCGCTGGCACCGGTGTGCGCGGGAACCTCCGGCGTCGCCACAGTTCGAAGATACTCAGCCAGTCGGCGCCGGTGAGCAGTGAAGCGACATCCTTTGCGCCGAAAGTGAAGCTGCTGCGAAAAAACCTGCGAAATGTCGCAACCCGTTCACGCTCGTCGACGCGGGCACTCGGTGGTGGCATACTGCTCGGCGGAGGGGAGTATCCCTTCGCTGCAGCGTCGTCATCACGTCGACCGCTATCGGACGACCGGCGCTGTGGGCCGCTTCTCGGCGGGAGAGACCTCCGGTGTTTTATCGGCACTGGAGGCTTTTCATGCAACTGTCCGTGTTCGGGTGGTCGCCGTCGCGCGCCGTCGCGACAGGAATCCAGGCGGCGGAGGCAGTGGCTTCGGTGGCTTCGGCCGGCCTCGAGTTCGCCACCGAGCCGGTTCGCGCCGGGATCAAGCTGCTGTCCGGCGAGGTCTTTCTCTCGACGCTGACCCGGCGCCATTGGCGCGGTGACGGTCGCGCGTGGATCGAGGTGCGCGATCTGAACAGCCGGGGCGGCGCAGAACGCGGACGCGCCGTGCTCGACGCCCTGCGGGCTCGGCCCGGCGTTACCTCGGCCGAGCTGAATCGCCCGCTGTCGCGGGTCGTGGTCGAGTTCGACGGCGAGAAGACGTCACTGGGCACGTTGTGCTCGGTGGTCGGCGACGCTGAAAAGCGCCCCTGCCAGCCCTGCCAGGCCGACGGTCCAGACACCTCGCAGAGCTCGAACGGCTTGCGCGGCGGCGACAGCCTGCCGGGTGACGGGCTGCTGCTGGCAGCCAGGGCGGCGATGGTCGGTGTCCACGCCGGCGGGCTGGCCATCGCGGTCGTGGGACGGACCCTGCGGTTGCCGGCAGCGCCCGTCGCGGTCGACGCGGCGGTGGCGATCGCGAAGTACCAGCCCTGGCTGCGCCGCCTGCTCGAGGACCGAATCGGTACCCAGACAACCGGCACCGTGCTGTCGCTGGCCACCGCCGTGGCGCACACCCTGACGCTGTCACCGGCAACGCTGGCGGTCGAATTGACGACGCAGGCGCTGCAGGCCGCCGAGTGTCGTGCCGGAGAGCGAGCCTGGATCGCCCATGAGCCCGCGTTGGCCCGGCATGCCGAGCAACCGGAGGTGCACCAGCAGTCGGGGCCGGTGCCGGCCAGGCCGGCCGGACCGGCCGAGCGCTACCTGAAACGGGTCGCGTTGGCCCAGCTGATCGGTGCCGGCCTGGTCGGCGCCGTCACCCGTAGCGTCGCCGCGACATCGACCGCCGCGGTGGTCGTCGCCCCTAAAGCCATGTGGACCACGCGCGAGGCGTTCGCGGCGACGCTCGGGCAGGGTCTGGCCGACCGGTACGGGGTGCTGCCGTTGCGGCCGGAGGCCTTGCGCCGCCTCGACGAGGTCGACGCCCTCCTGGTCGACCCGCGCGTGCTCTGCGATGAGAA
>NZ_JBYCKY010000568.1:0-1368 GCF_057473605.1 Mycobacterium sp. TH-M82
ATGAACGGCCCCGGCAGCACGAGCAGGTCGACCGGGCCATCGCCGAAGACCTGATAGGCGATGTCGATCTCGCCGCAACTGGCGTACCTGGTCCGCATAACCGGCACCATGCGTCCAGGCTAATCCGGCCCGCCGACGGGGTCTGCCCTTTGCCGGCCGCCGATGATCGGTACCAGGTAGCGGGCGGCGTACCGGCGCACGGCGACCGGATCCGCCGTGTCGAGGCGGTCGGTGGGGAAGACGATGATGCCGAGGGCGACCCGCAGCAGGATGTCGGCGACGTCGGTCAGCTCGGGGTCGGGCAGGTCGGCGCCGCAGCGCCGCAGCGTGTGGGCGATCCCGTCGGCGAACTGCCGAATCGGGAAGACCTCGGAGCGCGAGAACAGCCCGAACAACTCGGGTTCGCTCTCGGCGATCCGGGAGTACAGCGGCGAGTCCTGCACCAGGCGCACCCCCAGGGCGAACGCCTCGACCACGGCCTGCTGCGGGGTGCGCCCGGCGGTCGCCCGGTCCAGCGTGGCGAAGAAGTGGCCGGCTTCGCGGCGGACCACCTTCTCGAACAGATCGTCTTTGCTGGGAAAGCGCCGGTAGATGGTGCTGCGGCTGACCCCCGCGCGGGCGGCGACGTCCTCGATGTTGGCCCGGCGCACGCCGTAGGTTTCGAACACCGCCCGCGCGGTGTCCAGGATGACCCGGTCGACACCGGCTTTCCCGGCCTTCTCACCCTTCCCGGTCTTCTCGCCGAGATCGCCGCCCGGGCTGTCAAACCGCATGGATCACGACCCCCACTGCAATCTCGGCGTAAAAATGCTAGTCTGACACAAAGACATGAGTTTGTGTCAATGAATCAAACAGGGCGCGCGCTGACGAGGGGTGAGCATGACCGTCGGATCCCGGTTCGACCGTGATGTTCGCGAAGCGATGCCCGTGCTGGTCGACGACGGCCCCGACGCGACACCGCGGCTGGGGCCCGACTCGCTGATCTGGAAGTTCTACGGTGACCACCGCACGCAGTTCTTCGGCTTCCAGCGCACGGCCGGCGTCGAGAACTGCATCGAGCAGCTCGCCCAGGGCGTGCTCGACCACTCGGTGGTCTTCAGCGACACGCTGGGCCGGGCGCGGCGGACCGCGCCGCCCCTGATGCAGACCGTCTACTCCGACGATCCGCACGCCTGGGGCCGCAAGGTCCGCGACTTCCACAGGCCGATCAAGGGGACCGTCAGCGACGGGTCGCGGTACCACGCGCTGAATCCCCAAGCCGGCCTGGCGGATCCTGTCCGCGCCGCTCAACGCCTACACCCGGCTGGTCCTGGTGGGCACCCTGCCCCCGCAGATGCGTGCGGTGTGCCAGTTGGACTGGAACGACAA
>NZ_JBYCKY010000569.1:0-2288 GCF_057473605.1 Mycobacterium sp. TH-M82
TGGGGATGCCGTTTTCTCGCACCCCCGAAGGCCGCATCGACCAGCGCCGGTTCGGCGGGCACACCCGCGAGCACGGGAAAGCCCCGGTGCGCCGGTCGTGCTACGCCGCCGACCGCACCGGCCAGATGATCCTGCAGACCCTGTATCAGAACTGCGTCCGCCACGACGTCGAGTTCTTCAACGAGTTCTACGTCCTGGACCTGCTGCTCACCGACACCCCCGGCGGCCCGGTGGCCAGCGGCGTGGTCGCCTATGAACTGGCCACCGGCGCAGTCCACGTCTTCGGGGCCAAAGCCGTCGTCATCGCCACCGGCGGCTCCGGCCGGATGTACAAGACCACCTCCAACGCGCACACCCTGACCGGCGACGGCATGGCTGTCGTCTTCCGCAAGGGACTTCCACTAAAAGACATGGAGTTTCACCAGTTTCATCCGACCGGTCTGGCGGGGCTGGGCATCTTGATCTCCGAGGCGGTGCGCGGTGAGGGTGGCCGGCTGCTCAACGGCGAGGGTGAACGCTTCATGGAGCGCTACGCGCCGACGATCGTCGACCTGGCGCCGGGCGACGTCGTGGCCCGGTCGATGGTGCTCGAAGTGCTGCAAGGCCGCGGCGCCGGGCCGCACAAGGACTACGTCTACCTCGACGTGCGCCACCTCGGCGCCGACGTGCTGGAAGCCAAGCTGCCCGACGTCACCGAGTTCACCCGCACCTATCTCGGTGTCGACCCGGTCACCGAACTGGTGCCGGTGTACCCAACCTGCCACTACGTGATGGGCGGCATCCCGACCACCGTCACCGGGCAGGTGCTGGCCCACAACACCGCCGCGGTGCCCGGGCTGTACGCCGCGGGGGAATGCGCCTGCGTGTCGGTGCACGGCGCCAACCGGCTGGGCACCAACTCGCTGTTGGATATCAACGTCTTCGGCCGCCGCGCCGGCATCGCCGCGGCCGATTACGCCGTGCGACACGACTTCGTCGCCATGCCGCCCGAACCGGCAGCGATGGTGGTCGACTGGGTTGCTGCGATCCTCTCCGAGCACGGCGATCAGCGGGTCGCCGACATCCGCGGCGGGCTGCAGCAGACGATGGACAAAAATGCCGCGGTGTTCCGCACCGAGGAGACGCTGAAACAGGCGCTCACCGACATCCATGCGCTCAAAGAGAGATATTCCCGAATCACCGTGCACGACAAGGGAAAGTGCTACAACAGCGATCTGCTGGAAGCGATCGAGCTGGGATTTCTGCTGGAGCTGGCCGAGGTCACCGTGGTGAGCGCTTTGAACCGCAAGGAAACCCGCGGCGGCCATGCCCGCGAGGACTACCCGAACCGCGACGACACCAACTACCTGCGCCACACCATGGCCTACAAGCAAGGCACCGACCTGCGCAGCGACATCCGGCTGGACTTCAAGCCGGTGGTGCGGACCCGCTACGAACCCAGGGAACGGAAATACTGATGGCCGTTACATCAGGGGAGGTTGTCGACGCACCCGAACCTGGCGATCCCCAGCCCCCGGTTCCCGAGGGCGCGCAGCTGGTCATCCTCAAGATCGCCCGCTACAACCCGGAGAACCCGCACCAGTTCGACGCCACCGACGGTTGGCAGAGCTTCCGGGTACCGTGCCTGCCCACCGACCGGGTGCTCAACCTGTTGATCTACATCAAGGGCTACCTGGACGGCACCTTGACCTTCCGCCGTTCCTGCGCCCACGGCGTCTGCGGCTCGGACGGCATGCGGATCAACGGGCACAACAAACTGGCCTGCACAACGCTGATGCGCGAGCTGCTGCCCAAAAAACCGGGTAGGCCGGGAAGCGAGGTGACCATCACGATCGAGCCGATGCGCGGGCTGCCGGTGGAGAAGGACCTGGTGGTGGACATGGAGCCGTTCTTCGACGCCTACCGGGCGGTCAAGCCGTACCTGATCACCAGCGGCAACGAGCCGACCCGGGAGCGCATCCAGAGCCAGCAGGACCGGCTGCGCTACGACGACACCACCACGTGCATCCTGTGCGGGATCTGCACCACCAGTTGCCCGGTGTATTGGAGTGAGGGCAGCTACTTCGGCCCGGCGGCGATCGTCAACGCGCACCGGTTCATCTTCGACAGCCGTGACGAAGGCGCCGCCGAGCGGCTGGACATCCTCAACGAATCCGACGGGGTGTGGCGTTGCCGCACCACGTTCAACTGCACCGACTCCTGCCCCCGCGGCATTCAGATCACCAAGGCGATTCAGGAGGTCAAGCGGGCGCTGATGTTCGCCCGCTAGCTCGCCGCTCCCCCGGGCG
>NZ_JBYCKY010000570.1:0-1346 GCF_057473605.1 Mycobacterium sp. TH-M82
GCCGGCAAAACGCTGGGCGAGTTCGAGACCGTCGACGTTGGCCAGGCCGAGGCCGAGCCGGACGGCGCGACCGCCGTCAACCTCGACGCCGCGCTGGCCACATTCAGCCACTGGCTGCACCTGGCCGACACCGCGCCGGTACTGGCCACGGCAGCGGCGGTCGTCGCCAACCTCGCCGTCGGCGACCCGGTGTGGCTGCTTATTGTCGGGCCGCCGTCCAGCGGCAAGACCGAAATTCTGCAATCCGTCGCCGGCCTGGACTACGTGGCCTCAGCCGCGACGGTCAGCGAAGCCGCGCTGCTGTCGGGCACCTCCCGGCGCGAACGCGCCAGTGACGCTACCGGCGGCCTGCTGCGCCAGATCGGCGACTTCGGCATCCTGCTCGCCAAAGACTTCACCAGCGTGCTGTCGCAGAACCGCGACACCGCGCGGGCAGCCATGGCCGCGTTGCGCGAAGTCTACGACGGAAGCTGGCACCGGCCCGTAGGGACCGACGGCGGCAAGGTGCTGCACTGGCGCGGCAAATGCGGGTTCCTCGGCGGGGTGACACCCAGCTATGACCGCTACGGCTCCATCGTGAACGCGCTCGGCGACCGGTACCTGCTGCTGCGGATGCCCGACGTTGACGCGGCAGCCCAGGCCCGCGCAGCCCTGAGCACGACCGGCCGTGAACAACAGATGCGCGCCGAGCTGGCCGCAGCCATGACCGGACTCATCGCCGGAGCCCGCACCGAATGCCTACACGCCGCGCTGCCAGCACCCGAACAGGACCGGCTGGTCAGCCTCGCGTCGTTCGCGGCCCGGGCCCGTACCGCCGTCGAGCGCGACGGATACACCGGCGAACTATTGGTCTCACCGCAGCCTGAAGGCCCCGCCCGCCTGGTCAAGGCGCTACGCCGCATGTATGGGGCGCTGGGCGCCGTCGGAGCCGACACGCAAACACGCTGGGCGATCCTGGAACGTGTTGCGCTCGACTGCGCGCCGGCGCTGCGGCGCCCGTTGATGCAAGCGCTCGTCGACAGCAGCGACCCGCTGCGCACCGCCGAGCTGGGCGAGCGCGTGGGGATGGTCACCAAGACGGCCGCGCGACACCTTGACGACCTGGCGCTGCTGGGCGTCGCTGAGCGAAGGAAACACTCCGGTGCGGCCAACGCCCCCGACCTTTGGGCGGCCAGCGAGTGGCTTCGTGAACTGTGGCCCCGAAAAGTAAGACAGAAATCTACTACTGAGCGCGAAAGGAGAATTAAAGAGGAGCCCAATCACCCCCAAGACGGACCAATACCGCCCACGGTTGGTTTCTGTCCCACTTCGGAGCCCCAAATACCGCCCTCGGTTGGTTTCTGTCC
>NZ_JBYCKY010000571.1:0-1557 GCF_057473605.1 Mycobacterium sp. TH-M82
CCGCCACATCGACCGCCGGTCCATGAGCGGTATCACGGTGGCAGACGTGCTGGGCGCGGTGGAAGACCTGAGCGCCGAGCATGGCCTGACGGGCTGACCTCGCCGACGCCGGTGGCCGGCCCGGAAATTTTCCGCACGGCGTGGGGGTCTGGCCGGGTTAGGCGTGGCGCCGGTACGGGTTGTCTAGCCCGCGCGCTCGCATGAGGGCGGGGCCGCGAGGTGGTGGGCAATGGGGTCCCGCCGGTGGCCGAAGCGCAGGAGGAGGGGTTAGTGATGGCGGCCCACGGGTGAGAGCGGGACTGGAGTGCAGTTTTTCGCCGTCGAGGCACTGCGATTCGGGACGACTATTGTCACCCAGTTCCTTAACTGCCACGACCAGATCAAGCTCTTCGACGAGATCGACCCGATCGGGGCCGTCCGGAGCGGGGGGCCGGTGACCGGCGGGCTCGAGGCGTTCCTGCGTGATCGCGGTCTCTACGAGACTTACCGGCGCTGCGCAGAGAAGACCGCCGACCCGCACACCGCCCTGCATGTTCTCATGAACGAGATCGCCCGCCCCTGCACCATCTGGGGCGAGAAGAACCCTTGGTATGCCGCACGGTTGCACATGCTCACGGGCATGTTCCCGACGCCGCAGTCCTGTTCGCCTTGCGTGACCCCCGTGAGATCGTCAACTCGGTTCTCCTGCATAGGAACCCGCCCACCGCAGGTCACTGGATTTTTGGATCAAGGACACCGTGGCCGAGGCGCTGGCGCTGCTGCACCGTTTCCTGCCGCCGCTGATGTCCGGCGACGCTGCACCCGCGGTGGCGCGCTATGAGGATTTTGTGGCCCAGCCGGCAGCGACACCGGATGCCGCGCTGGGCCGCTGGGGCCTGACTTTTTCCGGCACCGCCGCCGGGATCGCGCATCTGCCCCCCGGAGCCGGTCGGTGACAGCCAGTTTTTCCGGGACGGCGCCGTGCTGCCGTGGAAAGCGGGCAACCTGCGCCCGTTGCGCCGGGTGGTCCCGGCGCGCGACCGAATCGACGCCTACGATCCGGCCTGGGCCCAGGTGGACGCCCTGGCGTGCCACTTCGGTTATGACTGAACCGCTTCCACCGGCGCCGCTGCCGCGGCCCCGGGATTCGACCGCCACCGAATTGCTGCACGCGGCACGTCGGTTTCACGAGGCCGCGCTGGAGTGGCATCGCACACCGCCCGACGCCGCCGGCACGAACGACCGAGTCCGGCGCGGGCGCTGCATCTGCACGCGCTGAACTTCGACCTGTGGCATCACGAAGACGCCGTCCGCCGCCCCGGCGTCGGCGACACTGAGGTGGCCTGCGGGAAACGCGCCATCGACGATCTCAACGCCCGCCGCAACGGCGCCGTCGAGAACCTCGACGGCACGCTGCTCGAGCGGCTCGACCCGGTCCGAAGCGCACCGCTGCATACCGAGACCCCCGCGATGATCATCGGCCGGCTCTCGGTGCTCACTCTGCGCATGGTGCACACGCCAGACCCGGTACTGAACGGTTCGCGGCTCGCGGTGCTCCAACAACAGTACGACGACCTC
>NZ_JBYCKY010000572.1:0-26590 GCF_057473605.1 Mycobacterium sp. TH-M82
CGCACTGCAGCGGCACGATCACTTCGCCGGCGGCGGTGAGGCCGTTGAGGGTGAGCACCCCCAGCGACGGTGGGCAGTCGATGATGACCACGTCGAATCGGCCCCCGGACTGGTCACTGAGTTTGGCCAGCGCTCGTTGCAGCGCATACTCGCGGCCGGCTCTCATCAGCAGCATCGCTTCGGCACCGGCCAGGTCGATGTTGGCCGGCAGCAGCGTCATGCCCTCCGCCGTGGGCACCAGCGCAGCGTCCGCCTCCACCTCACCGAGCAGCACCTCGTGCACCGACACCGGCAGCTTGTCCGGGTCATGTCCCAGGGAGAACGTCAGACAACCCTGCGGATCGAGATCGACGAGCAGTACCCGCCGACTCTTCTCCGTCATCGCCGCGCCCAGCGATGCCACCGTCGTCGTCTTGGCCACGCCGCCCTTCTGGTTGGCCACCGCCAGTATGCGCGTGGGTGTCACAACTGCCATCCTGGCACGGGCCCGGCCCGGTATGCCGGGTAGGGCGCCGACATCCGGTGTGGTGCACAATCGGTCAGCGTGGGCCTAGCGGATCATCCGGACCATCACCGGCTGGTGCTGCTGCGTCACGGCGAGACCGAATGGTCGCAGAGCGGGCAGCACACCGGCCGCACCGAACTGGAGTTGACCGACACCGGCCGGCGGCAGGCCGCAGCGGCCGCCGCCGTGCTCACCGACCTGCGCCTGGATCACCCGTTCGTGGTCAGCAGCCCGCGCCGGCGTGCCCAGGTCAGCGCCGAGCTCGCCGGGCTGTCGATCGACGAGGTGTCCGAGGATCTCGCCGAATGGGACTACGGCGACTACGAAGGGCTGACCACCGCACAGATCCGCCGAACCGAACCCGCCTGGCTGGTGTGGACGCACGGCTGCCCCGGCGGCGAAGACCTCGAACAACTGAGCGCTCGCGCCGACCGCGCGGTCGGCTTGGCGTTGCGGCACCTTGGGGCACGCGACGTGGTGTTCGTCGGACACTCGCACTTCTCCCGGGCGGTGATCACCCGCTGGCTTGAGCTACCGCTCGGCGAAGGTACCCGCTTTTCCATGGCGACCGGGTCGATCGCGGTCTGCGGCTTCGAGCACGCGGAGCGCCAGCTCACCGCGCTCGGGCTGACCGGGCATCGATAGTGAAGACGTCGTCGACGGCACCCGAACCCGTCGAACCGGCATTCGTGTTGTCCGGACCGGACGGGACGCTGCTCGCCGACGCCATGGACGCAACAGCGGTCAGATTTTCAGAGGTCACCGCGGCGCACGCCGCGCTGGGATCCGGTGATATACCAATACTGTTGGGTGCGTTGCCATTTGACTCGAGCAACACCGCAGCGCTGATGGCCGCACACGTTGTGCACCGCGTCGACGCACTGCCCGACTGGCCTGACGAACCGCTGCCGCCGGCTCGCATAGCCGCGGCGACGCCGAGCCCGGCCGACCACCGTGCCCGGATCTGCCGGGTCCTCGACGAGTTGGCCGCGCCGGGCGCCACGCTGCGCAAGGTGGTGCTGGCCCGCACGCTGCAGCTGGTCGCCGACGCGCCACTGGACGCCCGCACCGTCCTGCGCCGGCTCGTCGCCGCCGACCCGTCCGGGTATGGCTACCTGGTCGACCTGACCGCCGCCGGTGGCCGCCACTGCGGTGCCACGCTGGTGGGCGCCAGCCCGGAGCTGCTGGTGGCCCGCGCTGGCGACCTGGTCACCTGTCGCCCATTCGCCGGGTCGGCAGAGCGCTCCACCGACCCGGCTGTCGACGCCGCCAACGGCGCTGCCCTGGCGGCATCGGCGAAGGATCGCCACGAGCATCAGCTGGTCGTCGACCGGCTGGGCGCCGTACTGGAGCCGCTCTGCGCCGAGCTCGACATTGCGTCGGCGCCGCAGCTGAACCGCACCGCCGCGGTGTGGCACCTGAGCACTGAAATCACCGGGCGGCTGCGCGAAACATCGACCACCGCATTGGATCTGGCGTTGGCGCTGCATCCCACTCCGGCGGTCGGGGGAGATCCGACCGGAGCGGCCGTCGAAGTCATCCGAGCTCTGGAGGGCGACCGGGGTTTCTACGCGGGCACGGTCGGCTGGTGCGACGCGAGCGGCGACGGCAGATGGATGGTGTCCATCCGATGCGCGGAGCTTTCCCACGACCGGTGCCACGCACTGGCCCACGCCGGCAGCGGCATAGTTGCCGGGTCCGATCCGGACAGCGAACTCGCAGAGACCACAACCAAATTCACCACGATCCTGTCGGCCCTGGGGATCGCGCAGCCCAGCGCACCGCCGGCGGGCTGAACAGCAGCGCCAGCACAGCCAGTGCCAAACCCGCGACCGAGACGCCGTAGCCCCACCGGTGCGACCCGACCCCCAGATACCAGGCGATCGGCAGCAGCGTCAGGTTGACGAACACCGCGATGCCGCGACCCCACCGCCTGCCCCGTAGCAGAGCCCCCGAAGCCGCGACCACGCCACCACCGACCAGTGCGAACCATGTCGCGGTAGCGAAACCGTTGACGTCGCCCTGGTCGGCGCCGGCCAGCCCGCGCAACACCAGCAGCGCGGCGACGACCAGGGCAGCCGTGCCCTGTCCCGCGACGATCAGCCCCGCGCCGCGCACCGCTCCCGGCACCGGAGCAACTGTGTTCACAGCGTCAGGGTAGCCATCGCAATCCCATACACTGGTCGGTCGTGCGTGCCGTGCTGATCGTCAACCCCAACGCCACATCCACCACCCCGGCCGGCCGCGACCTGTTGGCTCACGCGCTCAAGAGCCGCGTCGAGCTGACCATTCAGCACACCGATCACCGCGGCCACGGGACCGAGCTGGCGCAGGCTGCCGCCGCCGACGGGGTGGACCTGGTCATCGCGCACGGTGGCGACGGCACCGTGCACGGGGTGGTGAACGGTCTGCTGGGCTACCCAGGAGCACTGCCGTCGGGACACATTCCCGCGGTGGCGGTGGTGCCGGGCGGGTCGGCGAACGTCTTCGCCCGCGCCCTCGGCATCCCGGCTGACCCGATCGAAGCCACCAACCAGCTCATCGGACTTCTCAACAGCTACAGTTCCGGGCGCTCTGGACAACAGTGGCGCCGGATCGGCCTGATCGACTGCGGCGAGCGGTGGGCAGCACTCAACGCCGGTATGGGCGTGGACGGCGAGGTGGTAGCCGCGGTCGAGGCGGAACGCGACAGGGGACGTAACGTCACAGCGTTGCGCTATATCCGCACGACGGTCCCCACGCTGCTGTCCAGCACCCGCCGCCCACCGACCTTGACGCTGCAGCTAGGCGACGACGACCCGGTTCCCGGGGTGCACCTCGTCTTCGTGTCCAACGCCAATCCGTGGACCTATGCCAACAGCCGCTCGGTGTGGACCAACCCCGGCTGCACCTTCGAGTCCGGAATGGGTGTGTTCGCGACCACCAGCATGAAGCTTCTGCCCGCCCTGCAGGTGGTCCGGCAGATGCTGTCCAAGCGCCCGAAGCTGCGTGCCAAACACCTCATCCGGGATGACGACGTCTCCCTACTGCGGGTCACCGCCGGGGATGCGCCGATCGCCACCCAGATCGACGGCGACTACATCGGTTTGCGCAGTGAGATGACATTCCGGGCCGTGCCCGACGTCCTCAACGTTGTCGCGCCGCCCGCAATGAACTCTGCTGACCTGCGCTGACCTGCACTGATAGATTTTCCTGCGGGAAATTACCCACAACTGGGCCAAAGTGTAGTACAAACGAAAGCGGGGCTGGCGCGGGACTGGCTGGGGTAGCCCGACGTGAGATTCACCACGGTGCTGACGGTCACTCTTGACATTCGTTCAGCCTGTGAAACGATCGAGCGATCGGATGCAAGCCGTAAAGATTCCTTGCGCCCGCTTAACAGCCGAAGAGAACCCGAGCGCCCCGCTGCGCTCATAGTGAGGAGTTGACGACCCATGGATTGGCGGCACAAGGCGACCTGTCGCGACGAGGATCCGGAGCTGTTCTTTCCGGTGGGGAACAGCGGACCGGCGCTTGCCCAGATCGCGACCGCAAAAGCGGTCTGTGCCCGGTGCCCGGTAGTCACCGAATGCCTAGCCTGGGCGCTGGAAACCGGCCAGGATGCCGGTGTGTGGGGCGGCATGAGCGAGGATGAGCGTCGCGCGCTCAAGCGCCGCAACGCCCGAACGAGGGCGCGCACCAGAGTCTGACCCGGCTTTTGCTAACCGATGCGGCCCCGACTCATGTGGGGCCGCATCGGTTGGCAGTCACTTTACGGCCGGTCTGTGCAGCTCACTCAGCCCGCTCGGTGCCGGCGGCTGCCGATGGGAATGCGCAGCACCTTCTCGCTTCTCCGCCGGGTGCTTCCCGGATCACCGCGGGCAAGTGATCCACGGCTTTGCCGGGCAGCACGGTGTGCTCGACGAGCAGGTCACGCAGGGTGGACCCGTTCGTCGGGTAGCAGGAAAGATACGGTCAGCTGATCACGGCGATCAGATCGCCGGCCTGAATCACGTCACCTACCGATACGCTCACCTTGCTGACCGTGCCCGCGACCTCGGCCAGCACCGGGATCTCCATCTTCATCGACTCCAGCAGCACCACGGTGTCGCCCTCGCTGACCTGATCACCCTCGTGAACGACGACTTCGAGCACGCTGGCCACAATCTCCGCGCGAACATCCTCGGCCATCTTCACCCCGTTCATCACCCATTCGGTGGTTGCGCAGTTCGGTCGCTTTATCGAACCATAATCGGTGTTGGCGGGGCCGGTCGCATATGGTTCCTGACCGTTCATATCCCAGCCCGATCGCGCCGGCCCTGCCGACTGCTGTCGGCCGCCCGCCGTCCGAATTAAGCGAACGTCAAGATAAATAAGCGAAGCTATAGAGTTCGACCCGTGATCGTGTCGTGCTCTGGCTGTGATTCTTGAGGAGCAGTGTTACGGACGTGACTTGAGTGTTCGACGCACCGTGGTGCGCCAGTCGAGCTGAGGAGTAGTCCGTTGTCCGTGAAATTGTTTGCCAATAACTCGAAAGCTCGGCGGTCACTGGCCCGGGCGACCGTCGGCGCAGGAGTTACTCTGGCTGCCGTCGGAGCGGTCAGCCTGGGCGGCGGGGTCGCCGGGGCCGCCCCGATGCCCGCCGACGTTCCGCTGCCCGATCCGTCCGGATCGGCCGCAGGTGTGAATGCGGCCAATGTGGCGTTCCAAATACTCAACCGCCTGTTGGATTCCTTGGTGCCCGGCCTCGGCTCACTGATGCCCTCCAGCGCCAGCGGCCTGTCATCGGACGGGGGATACCCCGGTGTCGCCGCCAGCACGTTGCCCGGCGCCACCGCCAGCACGTTGCCCGGCGCCACCGCCAGCACGTTGCCCGGTGCCGCCGCCAGCACGTTGCCCGGTGCCACCGCCAGCACGTTGCCCGGCGCCACCGCCGGCACGTTGCCCGGCGCCACCGCCGGCACGTTGCCCGGCGCCACCGCCAGCACGTTGCCCGGCGCCACCGCCGGCACGTTACCCGACACCGCCGGCACCACACTGCCGGGCACCGCCGCCGGTACATTACCTGGCACCACACTGCCCGGCACCGCCGGCACCACACTGCCCGGCACCGCCGGCACCACACTGCCCGGCACCGCCGGCACCACACTGCCCGGCACCGCCGGCGCCACCACGCCGGGGCAGGCTACGACGTCTCCGGCGTCGCCTGGCCAGGCCGACACGGGATCAACCGGTACGACCAGTCCCGACGGATCCAACCAGGGTCAGTCCTGAGCTATCCCAGCATATGTAGCCCGTGGTGTAACCGTTGCCGGTCATTCCGCGAGGCACATCTCCGAGTCCGAGGATCGACGCAACGGCTGGCTGCGCACGGCGATTGCACTTGTGCTCGCCCACCCTGGGCGGCGGTCGCGCAGGCACGCCGAGGGGCCAACCCCCGGGGCCGCACCACGATGGCGGCGGCGTAGGCGCACGGTTGCAGGCGGTGACCACAATTGCCTCGGCGATAACCGCCGGCCTGGTTACCCAGCCGACGAATCCGGCCACACAGTCCACCATCCCCACCGCACCAGCCCGTCAACGCACCACCCGGTGGGCCGGTGACCTCCGCGCATCCGCGACATGAGAGACTAGCTGCCGATAAACCGGCAAGGAGGCCCGAGCATGGCCAAGCGCGGCCGCAAGAAGCGCGATCGCAAGCACAGCAAAGCCAACCACGGCAAACGCCCGAACGCCTAACTTAGTGGTCCCGGACCGCCTTGGGTCCGAAGTCGGGGTCGCGGAGGAAGATCCAGGAGCGGTGCCACCAGGGTTTGCCGCATCGGCGGGCAAGAGGTTAGCTGATTTGGCAACCCAGAACAGACCAAGCCACCCGCTTGGACGTGGCGGTGCCCGAGAACAATCAGCCGCCAATGAATGGGCCGGGTGACCTATTACTGGTCTCTAAGAACATGATGGATTATCGTGGTGCGGCTGATCTGCATCAGCACCCGCTCACGCAGACCCGGTGGTGCCTTGTCGCCACCGCACTTGCGGGCAACCAGCGCCTTGACCTGTTGCTCGATCCCGTAGTGCCGAAAGCAGCCGGAGCATTCCTCGAGGTGCCGGCGCAGCTTCGCCCTGGTCTCCTCGGTACATTCACCGTCCAGCAACGTCCACAGGTCGGCGATCAGCTGCGCACAGTCCACACCCGTGGATGGCTCGCCGGCGGCCGGCGAACCGCACCCGTGCGAATGCTCGGTCACGACGACACCTCCTCAGCAGCCGGACTGTCGCGAATGACCCCACGCTCCTTGGCCACATCAGTAAGCAAACTGCGCAGCTGGCGCCTGCCGCGGTGCAGCCGCGACATCACCGTCCCGATCGGCGTATCCATGATCTCGGCGATCTCCTTGTACGGGAACCCTTCGACGTCGGCGTAGTACACCGCCATCCGGAAATCATCGGGCAGTTTCTGCAGCGCTTCTTTGATCTCGGTATCCGGCAGCGCCTCCAGCGCCTCCACCTCGGCCGACCGCAGCCCCGCCGACGAGTGCTCGGCGGTGGCCGCCAGCTGCCAGTCGGTGATCTCCTCGGTGGGGTACTCGGCGGGCTTGCGCTGTTTTTTGCGGTAGCTGTTGATGTAGGTGTTGGTCAGGATGCGATACAGCCAAGCTTTGAGGTTGGTACCTTCGCGGAACGATCGAAATCCGGCGTAGGCCTTGACCATCGTCTCCTGCAGCAGGTCCTCGGCGTCGGCGGGATTGCGGGTCATCCGCAGCGCACCGCCGTAGAGCTGATCCAGCAGCGGGATCGCGTCGCGCTCGAAACGTGCGGTCAGCTGCTCGTCGGTCTCATCGGAGCGGACGCGATCGGACGCTTTCGACACCTCGTCCCCTGTCGCCCGGGTCGCGCGTTCGATGTCTGCCATATTGGCTGCCACGTTCCCTTCTGTCGCGGTGGCCGAGAGGGATCCCAGCAGTGGCACCGGAGGCTGGACGAACCGAGCCGACGTCTCCGGATCCATTACGGTCATCGTCGTCGACACCAGACTCCCCCAATCCTAGGGCTGCGACCGACGCCACCGTTCGGTGGTGTTGTCCAGTTCGTCCGCGACGAAGCGTGGCCACTGGCCAACCGCATCGGACAACGTCATCAATCACGGCACTATTTCCGGCTAGCACATCGACCCGGCTAACCCGCGCGGTCACCGCGGAAATCCAGGCGACATAAGGTGACGCCATGTCCCTTTCCGGCAAGACCATGTTCATCTCGGGGGCCAGCCGTGGCATCGGGCTGGCGATCGCCAAGCGGGCCGCGCGCGACGGCGCCAATGTCGCGCTGATCGCCAAGACCGCCGAACCCCACCCCAAGCTGCCCGGCACGGTCTACACCGCGGCCAAAGAGATCGAGGACGCCGGCGGCCGGGCGCTGCCGATCATCGGCGACATCCGTGATGGGGACCGTGTCGAGGCGGCGGTCGCACAGACCGTCGACCGGTTCGGCGGTATCGATATCTGCGTCAACAACGCCTCGGCGATCAACCTGGGGTCGATCACCGAGGTGCCGCTAAAAAGGTTCGACCTGATGAACGCCATCCAGGTACGCGGCACCTATGCGGTGTCGCGAGCCTGCATCCCGCACATGTTGGGCCGGGCGAATCCACACATCCTGACGCTGTCTCCCCCGATCCGGCTGGAGCCCAAGTGGTGCAAGCCGACCGCCTACATGATGGCCAAGTTCGGAATGACACTCTGCGCGCTGGGCATAGCCGAAGAGCTGCGCGACGACGGCATAGCGTCCAACACATTGTGGCCGCGCACCCTGGTCGCGACCGCCGCCGTGCAGAACCTGTTGGGTGGCGAGGAAGCGATGGCCCGTGCCCGCAAACCCGAGGTGTACGCCGACGCGGCCTACGTCATCCTCAACAAGCCCGCCACCGAATACACCGGTAAGTCGGTGCTGTGCGAGGACGTCTTGGTGGAATCCGGGGTGACCGACCTGTCGGTCTACGACTGCACGCCCGGGGGCAAGCTCGGGGTGGACCTATGGGTGGAAACTCCCAACCCGCCCGGCTACCGCACACGCCAATAGGATTCTGCCATTCAGACGCTTCTGTTCAACCTCGGGTTGGTGCTGTTCCTGCTCGGTCTGCTCACCGGGATCGCGGTCCCAGCACTGAGGAACCCACGCATGGCGTTGTCCAGTCACCTCGAGGCAATCCTCAACGGCATGTTCCTCGTGCTGCTCGGCCTGCTGTGGCCGCACATCGACCTGCCCGACGCATGGGAGGTCGCCGCGGTCGCGCTCATCGTGTACTCCGCGTATGCGAACTGGCTAGCCACACTGCTCGCAGCAGCATGGGGCGCGGGCCGCAAACTCGCGCCGATCGCGGGAGCCAACCACCATGCCTCACCGGCGAAGGAAGGTTTGGTCAGTTTCCTATTGCTGTCGCTCTCGCTCGCCATCGTCGTCGGCGTCGGCATTCTCATCGTCGGCCTCTGACGGGATAGCGCGGATTGCCGGCTAGGAACGGCTAGGAATGTCCGGCCAGCATGGTGTGCACACTGTCGGCGAACGCCGCAGTCGTGAAGCAGGTGGGTTCGGCGAATTCTTCCAGGGTCAGCGCGTCGTTCCAGTTGGCGTCGGCCGCGGCGCGCAGTAAGGGCTTGGCCATCGCGACCGCGTGCGCCGGCATCGTAGCGACCCGCGAGCACCACTCGTCGGCCGCGGGGAGCAGCTGGTCATGGGCGACGACCTGCTGCACGAGTCCCAGCCGCAGTGCGGTGTGCGCGTCGATGTGCTCACCGCGTAGGTAGTAGGACAGCGCACCCTGGTAGCCCAAACGGCGGGTCAGCGCCCAGCTGGTGCCGACTTCGGGGATCAGACCAAGGCGACCGAACGCCGGAACCATCACCGCGCGCTCGCTGGCGATGGTGAGATCACAGCTCAGCGCCCAGGCCAAGCCAACTCCGGCCGCGACACCGTTGAGGGCCGCCAGAAAGATGGTGTCGGACGAGGTGATGAGCCGGGCGATGCCGCCGAATTCGCGGCGGATCCATCGCCACACGTCGGCGACGCCTTCCGGAGGCGGATCGGCGCGTTGCTCGGTGACGGCGCGCATCATCTGCAGATCGCCACCGGCGCTGAAGCCGGGATCAGCGCCGGTCAGTACGACGGTACGGACGGCGGTGTCGGCCGCGAGATCCCCGAGGGCGCGTCGCAGCTGGCGCACCAGCGGCGCGGACAACGCGTTGAGCCGATCCGACTCGTCGAGAGTCACCACCGCGCGATCACCGCGATGGTCGACGTGGACACGGCGGGGCGCTTGCGCGTCGTCGCCGTCGGCGACCAATCGGTCGTAGAGAGATTCCGTCATCTTTCATCCTCCTCACTCCACTTATCGCGCAACGCCGCCCACGCGGCGTCGGCGAAGGTTTTGACCGTTCCGCGCGGCATTTTGGGTTCGCCGCCGGCGATCCAGTAACGGGTGAACTCCTGCGCCGGACCCAGCCAGAGCGCGGCAGTGATGCCCGGTTGCATCGGCTGCAGCGCCCCGTAGCTATGGTGCGGCCGCCACCAGTCGCGAATGGCAGAGAAGAACTCCCGGTTGGCGTCCCGCAACGCCGCACTGTCGAGCCGATCGCCCAGCAGCAGGCCGGCCTCACTCCGATGGGCGACCACCCAGCACAAGTGATGTTCGACGCCGCCCCGAATCCCTGCCTCGGCGGTGGCGGCACGCCGTAACATGGCGACGAATCCGGCCTGATACTCGCTCATCGTCTCGGCGTACACCGCCGCGGCCAGCGCAGCCTTATCGGGGAAGTGGTGATACAGGCCGCCGACGCTGACGCCGGCCTGCTGCCGGATGTCGTCGAGAGTCGCGACCAGTGCGCCGTCGGCCGCGAAACGGCGTCGGGCCACCCCCAGCAGCCGCCTGCGGGCGTCGGCACCCGACACATTCGCCCTTGGCACGAGAAATACTCTACTAGAACCGAGGAATCCTCTGTCAATGGTTGTCAGCGGCTCACAGTGTCACCGGAACGGTGAGCCGGAAGCAGGCTCCGGTGTCGGGGCCGTCGCGGGGCAGGCAGATCAGGGTGCCGCCATGCGCGCGAGCGAGGGCACGCGCAATCGGCAAACCGAGTCCGGCGCCTCCGTGATCGCGTCCGCGTGCGGTGTCCAACCGGACCAGCCGGTCGAAGATGCGTTCCCGGTCTTCGCTGGGGATGCCGATACCAGTGTCGGTGACGACGATCTCGGCGATCGCACCGCGGCGCCGGACGTCGACAGCGATGTGCCCGCCGGGCGGCGTGTAGCGGCGGGCGTTGTCAAGCAAGTTGGACAGTATCTGCGCCACCCGGGTCGGATCCGCCCGGATCGGCAGCGTGGCGAGCCCGGTGCGGTCGACGTTCAACTGCGGAGCCAGCAGCGCGGCCCGGTCGACTTCGGTGTCGACGATCCCGATCAGATCGGTGTCTTTGAGCTCCAGCGGCAGTCCGGCGTCGATGTAGCTCAGCTCCAGCATGTCGGTGACCAGCCGGGTGGCCCGGCGCGCTTCGGCCAGCAGCAGCGTGGCGCGGCGGTGCTGGCGGCGGACGGCGGAATCGGTGGTGTCCTGGGCGGCGGCGTTGCTGATGATCTGCTCAGCGGCGGCCCGAATGCCGGCGATCGGGGTGCGCAGCTCATGAGCGGCGTCGGCGAGGAAGCTCCGTAGCGCCGCCTCCGCCCGCTGCGCCCCCTCGGCAGCACCCTGGGCCCGCTCCTCGGAGGCCTCCAGCGCGTCGAGCATGTCATCGAAAGCGCTGGCGGCGCGACCGAGTTCGGTGCCGGCACGGTCGGGGCGGAGCCGTCGGCCCCGATCCCCGGTCGTGATGCCGTGGGCCAGCTCGGTGAGCCGGTTCAGCGGTGCCAGCGTGGCCCGGCTGGCCACCGCCAGCAGGACAGCCGCCAGCAGCAGGGTGGCCCCGCCGGCGCCGACCATCAGGTGGCGCAGCCAGCGCAGCGTCTCGGCGGCCTCGGTGGAGTCGGCAACCAGGATCACCCGCCCGCCGCTCGCCAGCGGATGCACCAGCACGGTGGCGGTCTCGTCGGGCTCCAAGGGGGGCGGTGGAAGGCTGGACCCCGTGGTGGCGTCGGGTTCGACCGCCGGGTCGCCATAGCTGGCACCGTCGGCTGTGACGACCAGCGCCGCAACGATGCCGCCGTTGAGCTGGTCGGCCAACTCCTCCGGCGGAGTGTGCAGCGCCACCAGGGCATCGGCGCGTGCGGTGGCCGCCGCCAGCCGCTCATGGACGCTCCGGCTCGCCTGCCTTTCCAGGGTGATGTTGATGACAATGCCGACAGCCAGCATCAGTGCGGCCAACAACCCCACGACCACCACCGTCAACCGGCGCCACAACGACGGCGTTGCGGTCACCGCTTCGGGCTGTCGAACAGCGCTCATGAGCCGCGCCGACGACGATGCACAGCGATAGCGATGCGCAGGAGTGGCGCTCATGAGCTGCGCAATTGCAGGCGGTAGCCGATGCCGCGAACAGTGTGCAGGATCCGGGGTCCGTGCGCCTCGAGCTTCTGGCGCAACCCGCTGACATGCACCTGCACCAGATTGGGGTCGTATGCCTCATACCCCCATACCGCGTTGAGGATCTGTGTGGCGCTCACGATCCGGCCGCGCTGTTCGACGAGGTAAACCAGCAGTCGCAGCTCGGTGGCCGTCAGGCCCAACTGGTGCCCGGCGCGGGAGGCTACCCCGGCCTCGACGTCGACCATCAGGTCAGCGAACTGCACCGCGGTCGGCAGACGCCCCCGGCGGCGTAGCACCGCACCCACCCGAGACACCAGCTCGGCCAGTTCGAAGGGTTTCACCACGTAGTCGTCGGCACCGCTGTCCAGACCGCGCAGCCGGTCGGGCAGCCCGTCACGCGCCGTGAGCAGCACAATCCCGACCTCGCCCCACTGAAGTATCACGTCGATCAGGGCGAACCCGTCGCGGCCCGGCAGCATCACGTCCAGCACCACCAGATCCGGACGAAACCCGTCGAGCACCTCCTCCAGCTTGCCCCCGTCCGGCCGGGTACCGGTGAGATAACCGGCATCGGTCAGCGCCTCGCTGACCATCTCGCGGATCGTCTCGGAATCCTCCACCACGAGCACCCGCGGCGTGCCCACGCTGAACCCCCCGGCGCTGCGTGTTGAAGGGTTGGCGCCGCCACCTCGCTGGGGGCGAGTAGAAATTCGGCTTGGGTCCATGAGGTCCACGAGGTCCGTTGGGTCCATTGCTGGCACCGTATCGCCGCGCATTTTTGAACCCGTCTGAATCGGCTCGGTGAGTTGTCGACGTCCGTCCCACCACAGGCTCTTCAGGTTCACTTCAACTTAGCTGATTACCGTCCAGAAATCGACAACCGTCGGCATCGGAACACCACGTGCGCCGTGATGCCGGCGTTTGGGTGTGTGACCTCCCCGGACTCGATCGATCAGAGCCAAGCCGGGGAGCGCAGAATGAAGTGCCTTTGGCGACCTTGACGACACGGTCGACGAACTTGCTCCGGGCATTGCCGACCGCCACCTACTGATTACGGAGGCATAGAGCAATGAACTTCGCGATGTTACCGCCGGAGGTGAACTCAGCCAGAATGTATTCCGGAGCGGGACCGGGCCCGATGCTGGCCGCCGCGTCGTCCTGGGATGCACTCGCCGCCGAGCTGCATGCGGTCGGGATGGCCTATGAATCGGCGATCGCCGAACTGAACACCGGCTGGTCCGGGCCGAGCGCAACCGCTATGGCCGCCGCGGCCGCGCCCTATGCGCAGTGGATGCACACCACCTCCGCGCAGGCCGAGCAGACCGCCACCCACGCCAAAGCCGCGGCCGCCGCCTACGAGACCGCGTTCGCCATGACCGTGCCGCCCGCAGTCGTCGCGGCCAACCGCGCCCGGTTGGTGTCGCTGCTGGCGACAAACCTGCTCGGTCAGCACACCGTGGCGATCGCGGCCACCGAAGCCCAGTACACCGAGATGTGGGCTCAGGACACCGCGGCCATGTACCGCTACGCACTCAGTGCCGCGGCGGCGTCGAGACTAACGGCGTTCACCGAACCGCCGCAGACCGCAAATCCGGCCGGGCCGGCAGCCCAGTCCGGTGCAGTCGGCCAGGCCACGGCGGCAGCGACCGCCAGCCATACCGGCACCGTCACCTCGGTGCTAACCCAGGCCCTGCAGGTCCTGGCATCACCGGCGGCCGCCACGTCGGCATCAAACGCGCCGGCCATCTTCAACGCGGTTGCGCCGGCCCTCGCTGTCGACCCTGGCATAGCCATTGACCTCGTTTCTCTGGCCTCTAGCCTCTTCGGCACCTTCGTCATCGACGCGGCGGGTACCTTCGGCGTCGACATGGCCGGCACCTTCGGCATCGACCTGATCGGCGTCGGCGAGATCGGGACGGAATTGCCGGAGTTACTGCCCTTTGACCAGCTCGTCAGCTCGACGACTCCGGTAGCCGCGGGCCTGGGCGAAGCCGCGACGCTCGGCACATTGTCGGTACCGCCGGCCTGGAGCGTGGCGGCACCGCCGATAATCCAACAGGTCGGCGTGCCGCTGCCCGCCGCATCGGCGATCGCGGCGAGCGAAACGGCGCTCCCTCTCGGCGAAATGGCCACGGCAGGGCTGGCCGGACGAGCCACGGCAGCCGTCGGCCGAGGCCGCCGCGACCGTGCGGGCATGACGGCTCGTCAACGCCCCGCACTGCCGCAGCAGCCGGAGCTGCCACCACAGCAGCCGGTGCAGCCGGAGCGGTCGGCGAATGGCCCGATTACGAGCATCGCCGGCGAACTGCGGGAGCTGGCGGAACTCCGCGATGCCGGAATCTTGACCGAAGAAGAGTTCACCGAACAGAAGCGACGTCTGCTGGGCCGGTGACTGGCGTGACTGTCACGTTGGGCTATCACACCGAAAAGCCGTTGCGAGCAATGTCTCCGGGACTAACAAAGCCAAGCCGGCGGTGTTAGCGATGGATTTCGCGCTGCTACCGCCTGAGGTCAACTCGGGCAGAATGTATGCCGGTCCCGGCCCGGGGCCGTTGCTGGCCGCCGCGGCAGCCTGGGATGCACTCGCCGCCGAACTGCAAACGGTGGGGGCGGCCTGCGAATCGGTCATCGGCGAACTGAACGACAGCTGGTCCGGGCCCAGTGCAACCGCGATGGCCGCTGCGGTAGCACCATATGCGACGTGGATGCACACCACCTTCGCACAGGCCGAGCAGACCGCCGTCCAAGCCAAAGCCGCGGCCGCCGCCTATGAAACCGCGTTCACGATGACCGTGCCGCCACCGGTCGTAGCGGCCAACCGCGCAGCGCTGATGTCGTTGCTGGCGACGAACTTCCTGGGGCAGAACACCCCCGCGATCGCGGCCACCGAAGCCCGCTACGCGCAGATGTGGGCCCAAGACGCCGCGGCCATGTACGGCTACGCGCACAGCGCCGCGGCGGCCTCAAGACTGACGGCGTTCACCGAGCCGCCGCAGACCACCAACCCGGCCGGGTCCGCAGGCCGGGCCGGTGCAGCAGGCCACGCGGTGACGCATGCCCTGCAGGGCCTGGCATCACCGGCCACCGCGAGGCCACTGGCCGAGTGGGACCTACTGGCCGCACTCGCACCGGCCGCAGCGGGCGGACCCGGTATCGTCCTCGCCCTGGCCGGTGGCGACCTGATCATCGAGATGATCGGGAACTTCGGCATAGACGTGCTCGGCACGTTTCTCATCGACGCGCTCGGTGCGGTCGAGTACGCTGACGTACTCCTCCCTTTGGAGCTCGCCGGCTCGGTGACACCGGTCGCGGCGGGCCTGGGCGAGGCCGTCGTGCTCAGCGGGCTGTCGGTGCCGCAGGCCTGGACCGTGGCGGCCGCGTCGGCAACCCAACCGGCCGACCGATCGTTGCCCGCCGCCGCCGACGCGACCGTGCCGGTGATCGAAACGGCGGCCCCCATCGCCGGGATGGCCGCGGCGGGTCTGGCCGGGCGAGCCACCGCAGCTATCGGCCGGGGCGATCGCGACGGTGCCGGCAGGACTCGGCAAAGCCCGGTGCCACCGCAGCTGCCACCACAACGGTCGCAGCAGCCGCAGCGACTGCCGTACGCTCTGCTGCTGGGAATCGACATCGAACTGCGGGAGCTGGCCGAACTGCGGGAAGCCCGGGTCCTGACCGACGAAGAGTACGCCCAGCAGAAACGGCGCCTGCTAGGTCGGTAGGGCCTGGGCATCTCGGCCATCAAACAGCCGTCAAACATCGAGGACAAACCAATCGATCGGTGGCCTGCTCAACGTCCTCGACGGCGGCGACCCGACCGCCACGTTCTACACCTCGCTGCACACCGGCATCGAGAGCTGGATCAACAACCCACTCGGCAAGGTGGCCGACGGGCTCATCACCACGACGTCCGAGCAGTTTCTGATCGGTAATGCTGCCAACGGAACCGAAGCCGACCCCACCGGTGGTGCCGGCGGGTTGTGGTCCGGCGACGGCGGCAACGGCAGGGTCGGCGGGGCGCCCGGTGCGGGCGGCGCCGCCGGGACCGCGACGGCGACCGGACCCGGCGAAGCCACCGACGGCTCACCCGGCTCATCCGGCTCGACCGGCGGCAACAGCCTGCCCGGGTCGCCTTAGAGCAGCATCGCTTGCTCGGGCTGCGCCTCGGCCGGTTCGATCAGTTCCGGCCCGTTATTGCGCACGCTGTTGACCAGGGTCGACACCTCGCGTAGCACGATGCCGCGGACATCCGGCGAGTGGGCCAGCAGCTCAGCAGCCGGCGGCGCGTCCGGGTCCAGCCAGGCATCCCGGTCACTTTCGGGCAGCATCAGCGGCATCCGGTCGTGGATCGCGGCGAGCTCACCGACCGCGTCGGTGGTGACGATCGTGCAACTGAGCAGCGGCCGGGTCGACTGCGCCGACCGGTTGCCCGGGTTCCTCCAGACCGACCACAGCCCCGCCATGAACAACAGCTCGCCGTCGTTGCGGCAGGCGTAGAACGGCGTTTTGCGACCCTTTCTGCCCGCCGGCGGGTCCGGGTCGACGCGCCATTCGTAGAAGCCGTCCATCGGGATCAGGCAGCGCTTGTGCCGGGCGCTCGACCGGAACATCGACGAGGTGGTGACCTTGTCGGCGCGGGCGTTGATCGGCTGCGGTCCGCTGCGCGCGGGATTACCGTCGGGGCCGGCCTTCGCCCACGGCGGCACCAGCCCCCACCGCATCAGCCGGACCCGTCGGGTCGGCTGGTCGTCGGGCTCGGTGTGCCGGCTGACCACTGTGGCGATGGCAACGGTGGGGGCCACGTTGTAATTGGGGGCATAAAACTCCGACTCCACCACCGCGGCCGCCGGTGCTTCGTTGACCGCCCCGATCCGCTCGGCCAGCAGCGCCGGATCGGTGGTCACCGCGAAACGTCCGCACATACCTCCATGGTGGCAGAGATGGCCCGGCAGGCCCGGACAGGCGATGATAAGGGAGTGACCACCTGGCCGGCGCCGACGAGTCCGACACCCGTCCACGCGACGGTCGCCGTACCCGGCTCGAAATCGCAGACCAACCGGGCGCTGGTGCTCGCAGCGCTGGCAGCCACGCATGGCCGTGGTGCCAGCACCCTCAGCGGCGCGCTGCGCAGCCGCGACACCGACCTGATGATGGACGCGCTGCGAGCCCTGGGCCTGTGGGTCGAGGTGATCGACCATCAAGTCACGATCAGCGGCACAATCTCCCCCGGCTCCGCCGGCACGGACGTCCGGGTGGACTGCGGCCTGGCCGGAACGGTGCTGCGCTTCGTGCCGCCGCTGGCTGCGCTGGGCACCGCGACCGTCACCTTCGACGGTGACGTGCAGGCCCGGGGCCGGCCGGTCGCGCCGCTGCTGGACGCGATGCACAACCTGGGTATCGACGTCGACGGTACCGGTCTGCCGTTTTCGGTGCACGGTGCCGGGTCGGTCGCCGGCGGCACGGTGGCGATCGACGCGTCGGCGTCCTCGCAGTTCGTCTCCGGACTGCTGTTGTCCGGGGCGGCGTTCACCGACGGGTTGACCGTGTTGCACACCGGTCCGGCGCTGCCGTCCGCGCCACACGTCGCCATGACGGTGGCGATGCTCCGCCAGGCCGGGGTCGATGTCGACGACGCCACCCCGAACCGGTGGCGGGTGCGCCCTGGCGCAGTCGCGGCCCGGCACTGGGCTATCGAGCCTGATTTGTCCAACGCCGTACCGTTCCTGGCCGCAGCCGCGGTGTGCGGCGGAAGCGTGTGCATCACCGGTTGGCCGGCGACCAGCATTCAGCCCGTCGATCTGGTTGCCGGTTTTCTGGAAAATCTGAATTCCATTGTCACCCAATCAGGCTCATACCTCGAGGTGCGCGGGTCCGGGATGTATCACGGCTTCGACGTCGACCTTCACGACGTAGGCGAGCTGACACCGGCGGTGGCCGCGCTGGCGGCACTGGCCGCTGAGGGGTCGGTGTCGCGGCTCACCGGCATCGCGCATCTGCGCGGCCACGAAACCGACCGGCTGGCCGCGCTCACCGCCGAGATCAACCGCCTGGGCGGCGACTGCGCACAGACGCCCGACGGGCTGGTGATCACCGCGACACCGCTGCACGCCGGGGTATGGCGCGCCTACGCCGATCACCGGATGGCGACGGCCGGCGCGATCGTCGGGCTGAGGGTGGCCGGGATGCAGGTGGACGACATCGCCGCCACCGGCAAGACGCTGCCCGATTTTCCGCGGTTGTGGGCCGACATGCTGGCCGGTGCGGAGCCCCGCAGTTGAAGCCGGGCGACTACGACGAGTCCGACGTCAAAATCCGCTCCGGCCGGGGGTCTCGGCCAAGGACCAAGATCCGCCCGGAGCATGCCGGCGCGAGCCAGGCCATGGTGGTCGGCGTCGACCGTGGTCGCTGGGGCTGCGCGCTCGACCGCGATCCGCGCCGGGGCGTCACCGCCATGCGAGCCCGCGAACTGGGCCGCACGCCGATCGTTGTCGGCGACGACGTCGACCTGGTCGGCGACCTGTCCGGCGGGCCCGACACCCTTGCTCGCATCGTACGGCGTGGGCCGCGGCGAACAATGTTGCGGCGCACCGCCGATGACACCGACCCGGCCGAGCGGGTGGTGGTCGCCAACGCCGACCAGCTGCTGATCGTGGTGGCCCTGGCCGACCCTCCGCCGCGCATCGGACTGGTCGATCGGACGCTGATAGCGGCCTTCGCCGGCGGCATCATCCCGATCCTGTGCCTGACCAAGACCGACCTGGCCCCGGCAGCAACGTTCGCCGGCCACTTCGCCGACCTCGACCTCACCATCATCACCGCGGGCCGCGACGACCCGCTGGACGCCGTCGCCCCGTTGCTGGTCGACAAAGTGACCGTGCTGCTGGGTCATTCCGGGGTGGGCAAGTCAACCCTGGTGAATCGTCTCGTTCCGGAAGCAGACCGGGCGGTCGGAGAGGTCACCGACATCGGCAAGGGCCGGCACACGTCGTCGCAGTCCGTGGCGCTGCCGCTGGGGAACTCCGGCTGGGTCATCGACACCCCGGGCGTCCGCTCGTTCGGCCTGGCCCACATCGCACCCGACGACGTGCTGTTGGCATTCTCCGATCTGGCCGAAGCGATCGCCGACTGCCCGGGTGGCTGCGGTCACTCGGGGCCCCCCGCCGACCCGGACTGTGCGCTGGACACCCTGACCGGGCCGGGCACCCGCCGGGTCGCGGTCGCCCGCCGCCTGCTGGCAGTGCTCAGGGAAGTGTGATCCGGGGCAACTATTCACGCTCGCGGGCGTCGCGCCGCCCCCGCACAGCCGCAATCGCAGTCTTGAGCCCGCGCCGGCGCCCGGTGGCCGGGTCGGTGCCGAAAAAGCCGGGCCCCAACGGGGCGAACATCGCCTCGCTGCCGGTCTCCCCGGCATTGTCGACGGTGCCGCGCAAATACCTGTTCGGCAATGACAGCTTGGCCAATGTGCGCCACGTCTTGGCGTACTGCACCGGCAACGGTCCGGTGGTATACGGCAGGTCGTAGGAATCGCAGACCTGGCGCACCCGCACGGAGATCTCAGCGTAACGGTTGCTCGGCAGGTCGGGGAACAGGTGATGCTCGATCTGGTGGCACAGGTCGCCGCTCATGAACCGCATCACCGGCCCCGCGTCGATGTTGGCGCTGCCCAGCAGTTGCCGCAGATACCACTGCCCGCGGGTCTCGCCCACCAGGTCGCTCTCGGTGAATTTCTCGGCGCCGTCCGGGAAATGCCCGCAGAAGATGACGGCGTTAGACCAGAGGTTGCGGATCACGTTGGCCGCGGCGTTGGCCGTGATGGTGGACCCATAGGTCGCCCAGGGCGACAGCGAGGTCAGTGCCGGGAAGGCGACATAGTCCTTGAACAGTTGCCGGCCGGCTTTGGCGGACAACTCGCGCAGCCGGACCAGGGCGGCATCGCGGTGCGAGCGCCCCTTGAAGATCTTTCCGATCTCCAAGTGCTGCAAGGCGATCCCCCACTCGAAGCCGATCGCCAGGACGGAGTTGAACAGCAGGTTGAAAAGGTTGAACGGCTGCCAGGCCTGGTCCCGGGTGACCCGGAGCACGCCGAAGCCCACGTCGTCGTCCATACCGAGGACATTGGTGTACTTGTGGTGCATGAAGTTGTGGGTGTGTCGCCAGTGCTTGGCCGCCCCGCTCATGTCCCACTCCCAGGTCGTGGAGTGGATCTCCGGGTCGTTCATCCAGTCCCACTGGCCGTGCATGACGTTGTGGCCGATCGCCATGTTCTCGATGATCTTGGCCGCGCCCAGCGTCACCGCACCCGCCCACCAGGCCGTGCGCCGCGAGTTAGCGGCCAGCAGCACCCGGCCGGCCACCTCCAGCACGCGCTGGGCCGCGATGGTGCGGCGGATGTAGCGCGCGTCGGCCTGGCCGCGAGAATCCTCGACGTCACGGCGGATGGTGTCGAGTTCGGCGGTCAGGCCCGCCACGTCGGCATCGGTGAGGTGCGCGAATACCCCGATATCCGTTATCGCCATACACAACGCCCTCCGTCGAACCAGTCACCTACGCTAGCGTAGGTGGTTTATCGACACGCTTTAGACGTCCAACGCGCAGTCGCCCGCCGCAGCCGAGATGCAGGTCTGGACCCGGGTGCCCGGCTCGTGTTTTGCACCGGTTCGCAGGTTGCGGACGCAGCCGTCGACCAGATCGACCACACACGATTGGCAGATCCCCATCCGGCAGCCGAACGGCATCGCCACGCCAGCCCGCTCGCCGGCGTCCAGCAGCGGGGTCGCCGCATCCGCGGCGACACTGCGTGCGCTGCGGCGGAAGGTCACCGTGCCGCCGCTTCCAGTCACGTCTGGCGCAGTTGCCGCCGCGAAGCGCTCCAAGTGCAGCCGGTCGGCGATACCGGCGCCCGACCACGCCCGCTCGGCGGCGGTCAGCATCGCCTCGGGGCCGCACGCCCAACTCTCCCGCTCGCGCCAATCCGGCACTTCAGCGTCCAAGGCGTCCAGCCGGCTCAGATCGAGCCTGCCCTGGCTACGGGTGGCGCGCAGCCGCAGCCGGTACCCGGGATGGTCGCGGGCCAGCGCGGCCAACTCCGCGGCGAACATGGCGTCGGCGGCGGTGGGTGCCGAATGCAGGTGCAGCACATCGGTGATCTGCCCGCGGCGAACCATGGTGCGCAGCATCGACATCACCGGTGTGATTCCGGATCCGGCGGTGATGAACAGCACCGCGTCCGGCACCGGGTCGGGCAGGACGAAACTGCCCTGCGGCGCGGCCAGTCGCACAACGGTCCCCGGCGCGACACCGGCCACCAGATGGCCGGACAGAAAGCCCTCGGGCATCGCCTTGACGGTGATCGTGACGTTGCGGACCTTGCGACCCCGCATCGTCGCCGGGCTGGACGTCAGTGAGTAGGAACGCCAGCGCCACCGACCGTCGATCAGCAGTCCGATCCCGATGTACTGACCGGGCTGGTAGGCGAAGCTGAAACCCCAGCCGGGCTTGATGACCAGCGTCGCCGAATCGTCGGTCTCGCGGCGGACCGCCAGTATCCGGCCGCGCAGCTCACGTGCCGACCACAGCGGGTTTGCCAATCGCAGATAATCGTCGGGCAGCAGCGGTGTGGTGATCCCGGTAACGAAACGGCGCAGCAGGTTCCAGCCGGGATGGCGGTCCACGCCGGCGATGATCGGGCGTCGGGTGCCGACGATGTTGGCGGCAATTCTCGCATGTTTTTCGCGCATCGAAAGCTCCTGCTCAACTAACCTACGGTACCGTAATCTACGGTTCCGTCACCCGCCCTGTCAGAGCAGTTCGAACAGGAACGGCAGTTCCTGAACGGCATACCAGGCCAGGTCGTGATCCTGGGCATCGCCGACGGCCAGTTCGGCGTCCTGGTCTCCCAGATCCGCCTCGTCGATGACGGCGACCGCCGCGGCCACCGCGGGCTCGGCGGCGGCAGTGTCGACATAGGCGGCGACAACGTCGTCGAGCGTAACGGACCCCAGAACCCGGACGACGGCGTCGTCCAGGTCCGGGCGGGCGGTGATACCGGCCGGGTCGTCGATGTCAACGACCAGCACCGCCCGCCGGATGGGCAGCGCATCCGGAATATCCGGAGCACCCGGGCCCCCGGATCCCGATGCGCCCAGCAGTCGCAACGACGCCAGCGCCGCCTCGGCCAGCGCGACCTCGGCGAGCTCGTCGTCGCCGCCTTGCGCATAGGCTTCGCGCAGCGTCGGTGTCACCGCGAACGCGGTACCGCTGACCGGCCGCAACGCCCCGTCGGCGATGAGCTGCCGCAGCATTGCCAGGGTCGCCGGGATGTAGATCCGCATGAGGCAGACCTTAACCAGGGGCGAAGTGACCGTCGTCGAGAGGCTGCTGTGGCAACGTTGGGATATTTTTGTCAACTTTCCTTATTGCACAGCGGCTTCCTAACTACCCTAAGGCTAAGGGCATGACACTATCACCGGATGGCAGGACACCCCCCACTTCGGTCCCAATGGTTGGCAAATAGTCTTAAAGCAGTTGCCTTCTCCCGCCGGCACAGCGAAATAATTATCACTCCAACGGTCACCGTAGTGCCTGCCGGTCAAGAATCCGGCGAAGAAAACAGCCGCGATGACCACGATGACCAATACGGCACCGGCGGCATGGCGTACCCCGCGCACAAAGTGGTTCACCGTATCCGAATTTGCCGTCGTGGCCGTAACTATCGGCTCGTCTGCTGATTGCGTCGCTTGAGCCGAACTTTCGCTATTCGACATGCTGCCCTCCTATGTAATAAATAGCGATGACAACACGAATGCTACACGTCGAACTGAGATATCGCCAAGAGGACAAAGGCGGTTATGGTGGGGACTAAGGTCCTCAGGACTCTTGACCTGGGGTCTGTAGCCCGATTGGTAATTCTTTGCTGTGATCTGCGAATTTCGGCTCTTCTGACGTTTCCGTGAGTTGCGATCCGGCACTGGCAGGTGACTGCTATTCGCGATCGCCCAGCAGGGTTGCGACGTGGTCCTCGACATACTTGTACAGTTCGCGGGACGGGCGCCGATAGTCGCCGGTGGCCACCGGTTTCTCGGGTAACTCGATCTTCGGCTGGGCCACATTCTCGTGATAGTCGATGGTGGACAGCAGATGCGCCATCATATTGAGCCGTGCACGTTTTTTGCTATCGGATTCCACGTGGTACCAGGGACTTTGGGGGATGTCAGTGTGTATCATCATCTGGTCCTTGGCCCGCGCGTAATCCTCCCACCGGTAGACCGACTCCAGATCCATCGTGGTCAGCTTCCACTGGCGGACCGGGTCGGTGCGGCGCTTCCGGAAACGGCGCAGCTGCTCTTTGCCGGAGACCGAGAACCAATACTTGCGCAACAGAATTCCGTCCTCGATCAGCATCTGTTCGAAGAGCGGGGTCTGACGCAGGAACAACGCGTGTTCGGCCGGCGTACACAAGCCCATCACCTGTTCCACCCCGGCACGGTTGTACCAGGACCGGTCGAAAAGCACGACCTCCCCGCGGCCCGGAAGGTGTGCGATGTAGCGCTGGTAGTACCACTGTCCGCGTTCCCGCTCGGTCGGTGCCGGCAGCGCGGCGATGCGCACCACGCGCGGACTGAGATATTCGGTGATGCGTTTGATGGCTCCACCCTTGCCCGCGGCGTCACGACCCTCGAAGATGACCACTACGCGGGCGCCGGTGTGGCGCACCCACTCCTGAAGTTTGACGAACTCCGTTTGGAGCCTGAATAACTCGGCCTTGTACACCCGCTTGTCTAGCTTGGCCGGGCCGGGCTTCCCGCTCACTGCGCGGCCTCCAGCAGCTCGGCCAGCGCTTCCTGCAGCAGCACCGACACCACCCCGACATCGCTCATCGCCTTCCGGTCGGCGTTGACCCCGTAGTACAGCACGCCGTTGTAGGACGTCACACCAATCGCCAGCACCTTGTTGGGCAGCAGCGGAGGCACCATGTAGGCCTGCAACAGCTTTGCACCGCAGACATACAGCTGCCGCTGCACGCCGGGCACATTGGTGATCAACAGGTTGAACACCCGGCCGGAAAACCCCGCTGAGTCCATCGCTGCCCGGACTCCCATGGCATGCAGGGTGGGTGGGGCGAAACCCCACACGGCCAGAATGGTCGGGGCGTCGACCCGGCGGGTTGCGGCCGAATGCGATTCGGTCGCATAGGTGATCTGGGACAGCCGGACCACCGGGCTGGGCTCCCCGACCGGCAGGTCGACCAGAAACGGCGTCACCGCACCGACGGGCTGGCTGCGCCCCGCCGGCCCGGCCGTGTCTAACTCGTCGTCCGGGTAGACGGAGAGCGGCGCCATGGCCCGCACCGTCCGCGTCGAGGAGACCGGCTCGCCTCGAGAAAGCAGCCAGTTGCGCAGCGCGCCGGTGATCACGGCCAGCACCACGTCGTTGACATCGCAGTCGTAGCGGGCTCGCACCGCCCGGTAATCCTCCAGGGGTGTCTGCGCGACCGCAAACAGCCGGTTGTGGGAGACCTCGGTGTTGAGCGGACTCGCCGGTGCGGTACCGCGGGCCATGGCGCGGGCCACGTCCAATGCCTTCCGGCCCGCCTGAGTCAGCAGCCCGGGGCTGGTCGCCAGCTGGCTGATCGCCGACCGGACAGCCTGCAGCTGCGCCGTGGGCGCGAGCATCCAGTCACCGACCGCACCGGCGACCAGTTCGGCGGCGCTGGGTTCGCGGCGGGGTATCCAGATGTCCTCGTCGAACGACGGCGGACGCTGGGTCCGGTCAACGATCATGTGGGCGATCGCGGGTGCGGCCATCCCGTCCACCAGCGTCTGGTGCGACTTGGCATAGACGGCGATGCGGTTGTGGGCCAGCCCCTCGATCAGATACATCTCCCACAGCGGCCGAGACTTGTCCAATGGCTGCTCGAATACCTCGCCGATCAACTCGTACAGTTGCTCGTCGCTGCCGGGAGAGGGTAACGCCCGGTGGCGAACGTGATAGGTGATGTCGAAATCACGGTCGTCGATCCACACCGGCCTGACCATGCCGAAGGCAACCTCGCGAACCTTCTGACGGTAGCGCGGTATCTGGGGCAGGCGCTGCTCCACGGTGGCCAGCAGCTTCCCGTAGCTCAATCCTGCGCGGGACCGGCGCAGGATCAGCAGCGTTCCCAGATACATTGGCGTCGAGGTGTTTTCCAGCCGATAGAAGGAGGCATCCGACACCGACAATCGGCTTACCATCTCGGACCCGTCCTCTCCGACTCGACCTGGTAAGCCCCTGATCGGGGCGAATTGAATGCTGCTCGCTCACGCTACCCCGAACGGGTGCAGCGCAACCGGATGCAGCCGATCGCCGGCTGTGCGATGATGCCCACAGCGCCCACGGCGTTCTGCCACTCTCCAGCAGGCCCGTTAGTCCGATCGATGACTGGAGAGCTGACCATGACCGCGAACCCGATCCCGCCCGCCACGCTGGCGGTCATCCCCGTCATGCCCATCACGGACTACGAGCCGCCGGCCTGTGCGGTTACGCAGGGCCGGTTAGCAGTCCGGGCACCGTCGCTGCTGCGGCCGCGCCGCGGGCACGCACCGCCGCTGACGACGGTACCGCCCGGCCGCCCACCGCGGGCTGTCCTCTCACCGGCAGCGCGGGAGGCCGCCGCGTTCGCCGAAACCGCACTGCGGCGGGTGCTGGAGGTCGTCGACCAGCGTCGTCCGGCGGCTCACCTCTATCCTTTGCTGGCCGCGGGCCTGGTCGAATCGGTGCTGTCAGTGCTGTCAGAGCACCCCGCGACCGCCTCGGCGACCGGATGCACCGGTGCGGCGGCGCTGCAGCGGGTGCGGCTGCAGATGGTCGGATCGGCTGGCCCACCAGCCGCGGCCGAGGTGTTCGGGACCTACCGGCGTGGCCGGCGGATCCACGCGGTGGCCTGTCGCCTCGAGCGGCTACCGACCGTTACCGGCCCGGGCTGGCAGGTGGTGGCGCTGCACATCGGATGACGGCGGGTCCTCGCCCCTCCGATGCGGCCGCCGCTGCCGCCGAGCTTGTGGGCCTAACGGCTTACTAACGCTTTCTGCCCGACTTCGCCAACTTGGCCTCGCGGGCCTGGCGCCGCGCGGCCTCCCGGCGTTCCCGCCGGCTGGTTCCGGTAGGGCCGGCTGACCCAGCGGCCCCAGCGCGCCCCGCGGATCCGGGCTCACCGTTTCCGCGTTGCACCTGGGCGGAACCGTCCTCGGCGGGACCGGAATAGGTCAACGCCCGTTCCGCACCGTCACCGCCCCCAATGCCCTTGGCGTGCAACGCCGACGGTGCTGCCCGACCGGATCCGGCGCCGGAAACATGTTGCTGCTCAGCACCCGCGGCCGCCGTGGCGAGTTCCTGCAGACCCTCGGGTGCGGCCATCGGCGCCACCGCCTGCGCCGGTGCGGCTTCCACGGCGACGTTGAACAGAAAACCGACTGACTCCTCTTTGAGCCCGTCGAGCATGCCGGTGAACATGTCGTAGCCCTCGCGCTGGTATTCGACCAGCGGGTCCCGCTGGGCCATCGCCCGCAGGCCGATGCCCTCTTTGAGGTAGTCCATCTCGTAGAGGTGCTCGCGCCACTTGC
>NZ_JBYCKY010000573.1:0-6613 GCF_057473605.1 Mycobacterium sp. TH-M82
AACGAGTACGAATTCGGGATGCCGGCGATCGCCTGCGGGTACGGCTCGGCCAGTGTCTCCAGGTGCGCGGTGTTGACGTTGTCGCCGGTCGGCGGCAGATGGGGGTTGTACACCAACGACTCCGAGCGCCCTCCACCGGTGATGTCGCCCTGGCTGGTGTAGGCCCATTCCAGCCAGCCCGTCCTAGCCTGGTCGGCGGCCTGCATCGGGTCGCTGGGGGGTATCCCGAACTCGGTCATCAAATCCGGGATATCGTGCGAGTCCGAATACTGCTCGGCGCGGTTGACGAAAAGTTGGCTGGTGAATCCGCACGGGATGTCGATGCCGATTGGGTCGCAGTAGTTGTGGAACGAGAAAACCGTGTGCGGCTGGTCCACCGTGCCCAGGCTGGTGGGAAACAGCCCCTCCTCGGTGATGGTGGTCGGTTCGAACAGCACCGGTGTGGATGGGTCGACGGCCCTGATCGCCGACGCCACCTGGTTGTAGAACGGGGTCAGCTCCTGTGCGCCGAAGTGCGGGCTGCCCAAGATGGTCGGCAGCTCCAGTTTGCCCGCTCCCGGCTCGTTCATAATCTCGAAGCCGGCCACGTCGTCTTTGAGGTCGGGCCGGCTGTCGAAGTAGTTCGCGACGTGTTCCCACATCTGTGCGTAATCGGTTTCCAGCCCAACACCATTCGGTGCTTGGGCATTCGACCAGAACGCATCCCAGGCGTGATTCTCCGCGGGGTCGAGGAGGTAGTTGTCCGACCAGCCGAAGTTGATGTTGGGCGCCCCGCCGGTCTGCACCGCCCACTGCGGCGCCCCTTCGCCCTGGAACGGGCTGGCGTAAGAGTCCTGGTGCATGTCGAGGATGCTGACGATGCCGTATCTGCCCAGCGTCTGCACGGTCTGGGCGATCGAGGCCAGGTAGGCGTCGTTGAAGACACCGGGTTCGGGCTCCACAGCAGCCCACAGGATGCCCACCCGGACGGCGTCGAAACCGTTGGCGGCCAAAAATGCCGCGTCGTTGTTGCCGAATCCGTCGGCGGCCGGCTCGTACGGCGCCACCTTGTACACCTCGTTGAGCCCGTGCAGGATGACGACGCGTCCAGCGCTGTCGGTCAGCCAGGTCCCGGTGGTGCTGATCGGCAGATCGTTCAGCCCATCGGTGCTCACGGCCGGCGCCTGCGCGTCGGCACCCGGCGAGACGCCAGTGACGGTGCCGTAATGGCCGACCGTGCCGTGATCGCCGAGCATGCCGCCGTTGCCACCGGCCCCACCCAGCGCCGGCAACCCGGCCGGAGCGCCGCCCACCCCGCTCTCACCGCCGTCGCCGCCGTTTCCGCCGCTGTCGAACGGCCCGGTGCCGTTACCGCCGTCGCCACCGTTACCGCCGTCAGTGCCTTCACCACCGTCGCCGCCGTTGCCGCCGACGCCGAACAGCCAGCCGTTCCCGTGACCACCGGCACCGCCGTCGCCGCCCACACCACCGAGCACGCCTGCACTGCCCGCACCACCGTCGCCGCCGGCTCCGCCGATCCCCATCAACCAGCCGCCGGCACCGCCGGAGCCACCGGTGACGCCGGCGCCACCGTCACCGCCGGCCCCGCCGTTACCGAAGATTCCGGCCGCACCACCATCGCCGCCGACAACGCCGGCGAAGGTGCTGTTCCAACCCGCGCCGCCGTCGCCGAACAACCACCCGCCGGCACCACCGTCGGGATGCGCCGCCGTCCCGGCCGTACCATTGCCGATCACCTCCGACCCCAACAGCGTGTTGACGAAGCCATCAACCTGCTCACCGAGGTTGCTGTGAATCCAGTCCTCGATGCCGGTGTGCAGCGGGATGTAGACGGACTGCTGCAGCGAAGCGGTCAAATCCGCCGTCGACAACCACGCGGCCGGCGCCGCCACCGCATCCTCCACGGTGTTCGCCGCCGCATGCATTATTGGCGAAAGGAGCTGATCGATCACGTCGTCGACCACGTCGGCGCCCGCCGGCGGCGCAAGGGTCGCCAACCCGAACGCTGAAAACAACCCCACCGCTGTGCCCAAACCAACGACACGACCACGCCCGTGCGCCGCCCGAACCCCACGCGACCGACGAATTACCGTGATGCTGCGGCGATGGGCCACCTGAGAGCTTCCATTCCCTTGCGGTCATGATTTTCTGCGATGCGTGCGCTGACAGAATACGGTGGCGCCAGGCCCGAGGGCGGCAAAATTGCTGCACTGGAACGCACTAACACAAGCCGACCCGCCATCGACGATTTGTCGGAGTCCCAATCCGCTGCGCCGGCTGCCGTGTCAGGAGATGCTGTGGTGATGTGCGGTAGCGGAGAAACCAGATGACCGGCGCCGGTTCCGGTTCCAACCAGGTCCTGTTCAGCGTCGCCGACCGGGTAGCCCTGATCACCGTCAACGATCCCGACCGGCGCAATGCGGTCACCGGCGCGATGTCGGCGCAGCTGCGCGCCGCGGTGCGACGGGCCGAGGCCGACCCGAACGTGCATGCGGTGGTGGTCACCGGCGCCGGCCGGGCTTTCTGCGCCGGCGCCGACCTGTCCGCGCTGGGAGACGCCACCGAGGACGGGCTGTTGCGCCTCTACGACGGTTTCATGGCGGTCGCCGAGTGCAGCCTGCCCACCGTCGCCGCCGTCAACGGCGCGGCGGTCGGCGCCGGGCTGAACCTGGCGCTGGCCGCCGACGTGCGCGTCGCCGGGCCGGCAGCGGTGTTCGACGCCCGGTTCCAGCAGCTGGGGCTGCACCCCGGCGGGGGTGCCAGCTGGATGCTACACCGGGCGGTGGGACCGCAAGTCGCCCGAGCGGCACTGCTGTTCGGGATGCGTTTCGACGCCGAAGCCGCCGTGCGGCACGGGCTGGCGCTGCAGGTCGCCGATGACCCGGTCGCCGCCGCACTGGCGTTGGCCGCCGGACCCGCAGCGGCTCCACGCGACGTCGTGCTGGCGACCAAGGCGACGATGCGGGTCACCGCCAGCCCGGGCTCGATCGACAGCGAGCAGCACGAGTTCGCCAAGCGCACCGAACTGGGGCCGCAGGCGGCGTCGGTGCGGTCACCGGAGTTCGCCAGCCGGCTGGCAGCGGCGCGGCGCGAGTAGGCAGCGGCAGCTCGTTCGGCGAGGTTGCGTCCGACGAGCGCGTCGGTATAGGCGAGGAGCGCCGAGTCGCGCGACGTTACGCGTTACGCTAGCGTGGTGATCCGGTCGTTCGCCGACAAGGGCACCGAGAGGTTGTTCCGCGGCCGCCGGGTCGCGAAATATGGTCCCGAACTCACCTGGCGGGCGCTGGAGAAACTGTTGATGCTCAACGCGGCCAACACCCTCAACGACCTCACGTTGCCACCGGGCAACCGACTCGAACCGCTCGCCGGTGACCGCAAAGGCCAGCACAGCATCCGCATCAATGACCAATACCGCATCTGCTTCACCTGGACACATTCCGGGCCGAGCCAGGTGGAAATCACCGACTACCATTAGGAGCACGCCCGTGAGAGACATCGCGCCCATCCACCCTGGCCGCATCCTCGCCGACCAGTACCTCACCGAACTCGGGCTCTCCCAGCGCAAGCTGGCCGAACTCATCGACGTGCCGCCACGGCGCATCAACCAGATCATCAAAGGCGAGCGCGCCATCACCCCCGACACATCGCTTCGCCTAGGCAAACTATTCGGCCAGTCCGACACGTTCTGGCTGAACTTGCAGCAACACTACGAGGTTGAACTCGCGCGCGAGAATTCCGATCTGACCCGAGTGCAGGTCTGGAAGAACGTCGGATAAGAACCGCTGCCGGGGTGAACGTCAGACCAGCGCCTGCTGACCACATGGCGGGCACTCGGTTTGGCAACCTATGACACCAACCAGAGTCCGCACTGACGATAAGGTCTCATAAGGTCTCACAGGTCCAGCAGCGCGGTATCGGGAGACTCGATCAGGCCCCGGAGTTCGCCGAGAAACCCGGCCACCTGCGCACCGTCGGCGACGCGGTGGTCGAACACACAGGTCAGCGTCATCTGCGGGCGGGCCACCACGGCACCGTCGAGCACCACCGGCCGGGGCTTCAGGGATCCCATCCCGACCATGGCGGCCTCCGGGTAGTTGATCACCGGCACCCCGTCATCGAGGCCGAGGGCACCGAAATTGGAGATGGTGAACGTCGAGCCGGCCAGCTCGGTCGGCTTGAGGACGCCGGCGCGGGCGTCGCGGATCAGCCGGGCCACGCAGCCGGCCAGCTCGCGGGTGGTCCTGCGGTGCGCGTCGACGACCACCGGCACCAGCAGGCCGCGGGGCGCGGCCACCGCGAGGCCCAGGTGCACCGCGTGGTGGGTGCACACCCGCGGGCCGTCCGGCGCGTCCACCCAGGTCGAGTTGAGCACCCGGTGGTGGGTGAGCGCGACGACCAGCAGCCGCAGGGTGAGCACGAACGGGGTGATCGCGGCGTCTGCAGACCCGCCGGCGCCGGTTTTGCCGAGCCGGTCACACAGCAGCAGCAGATTGACGCAGTCGACCTGCACGCTGGCGTGTGCGTCGGGAATCTTGCTGCGCGACAGCGCCATCCGCTCAGCCATCGCCGCCTGCACGGGGCTCACCGGCAGCACGTCGTCACCGGAGCGTTCACCAGCCGAAGCCGCCAGCACGGCTTCGGAGGTGATCACCCCGTCTCGCCCCGCCGGCACTTCGGTCAGGTCGATTCCCAGCTCGGCAGCCAGCTTACGGGCGGCGGGCTTGGCCCTGGGACGTCCGGTAGCGGTCCGGCGGCTGGTGTCGAGCGCGTCGTCGGCTCCGTATCCGACCAGCACGGGCCTGCGGGCACCGGTTTCGCCCCCGGTGTCGATGCGCACCAGCACTGAGCCGACCGCCAGCACGTCGCCCGGCGCGCCGCCGAGTTCGACGATCCGGCCGGCGTACGGGCTGGGGATCTCCACCTCGGCTTTGGCGGTCTCCACCGAACACAGCGTCTGGTTGAGCGCGACATGGTCACCGACGGCGACATTCCAGCCGGTCAGCGTCACCTCTTCCAGACCCTCGCCGAGGTCGGGAACCAGAAACGGCTTCACGAACTCTTTTTCGGCGTCTTTGTCGGTGTCTGGGCTCACGGCAGCTCCAGCGAGTGCCCGACGCAGTCCAGCAGCCGGTCCGGTCCCGGCAGCCACAACCGCTCCAAGCGGGCGGGCGGGTACGGCGTGTCAAACCCGCAGGCCCGCAACACCGGTGCCTCCAGCTCGTAGAACAGCTCCTCCTGGATGCGGGCGGCCAGCTCGGCTCCGTAGCCGA
The DNA here is from genome assembly GCF_057473605.1 of Mycobacterium sp. TH-M82. Taxonomy (NCBI): domain Bacteria; kingdom Bacillati; phylum Actinomycetota; class Actinomycetes; order Mycobacteriales; family Mycobacteriaceae; genus Mycobacterium; species Mycobacterium sp. TH-M82. The sequence continues at coordinate 5,271 of NZ_JBYCKY010000573.1, forward strand.
GGGTGCGTGGACCCTCGTGCATGACCACGCACCGCCCGGTCCGGCGGACCGACGCGGCGACGGTGTCGAAGTCCAGCGGCACCAGCGACCGCAGGTCAATCACCTCCAGGCTCCAGCCGTGTTGCTGGGCACCGATTTCCGCTGCAGACAGTGCGGTGTGCACCAGTCCGCCGTAGGTCAGCACGGTGACGTCGGTGCCGGGCCGGCGCACGGCCGCCCGGCCGATCGCCGGTTCCGGGTGGCCGGTGTCGACGACCCCGCGGGCCCAGTAGCGTCGCTTCGGCTCGAGGAACATCACCGGGTCGGGGCAGGAGATCGCATGCCGCAGCAGCCAGTAGGCATCGGCCGGCGTCGACGGAACCACCACCTTCAGGCCGGCGGTGTGCGCCCAGTAGGACTCGGTGGATTCCGAATGATGTTCCGCCGCACCGATCCCGCCGAACGAGGGTATCCGGACGGTGACCGGCATCGCGACCTCGCCACGGGTGCGGGTCCGGTACTTGGCCAGATGGCTGACCACCTGATCGAGTGCGGGGTAGGTGAATCCGTCGAACTGGATCTCCGGCACCGGCACGAAGCCGCGCAACGCCAATCCGACGGCGATGCCGATCACTGCGGACTCGGCCAGCGGAGTGTCGAAACAGCGCTGCTCGCCGAAGATCTCGGCCAGTCCCTCGGTGACCCGGAAGACTCCGCCCTGCACCCCGACGTCGGTGCCGAACACCAGCACCTTCTCGTCGGCGACCATCGCGTCGTGCAGCGCGCGGTTGAGTGCCTGCACCATCGTCAGCTGCTCGGTGGATACGTCCGCCGCGTTCCCGGTCGCCGCGGCGGTGGTGGTCGAACGGGTGGGGGGCTCGGCGATCTGGGTCATCTGCTCGTCTCCGCCTGCCCGGCCAGTTCGGCGTGCAGCGCCCGGCGCTGTTCTCGCAGGGCGGGTGTGATCTCGGCGTAGACGGTGGTGAACAGCTCGTCGGCGTCGACGTCGGCCGCACCGCAGACCGCGTCGCGCAGTTCGGCCCGCAGCCGCCTCGCCCGGGTGCTGAGCTGTTCCTCCTGCCGTTGGGTCCACCGGCCGTTGCGCTGCAGATAGGTCCGGTAGCGCGGGATCGGGTCCAGCGCGGCCCAGCGGTCCACTTCCTGCGGGCTGCGGTATCTGGTCGGATCGTCGGAGGTGGTGTGCGGGCCGAGCCGGTAGGTGACGGCTTCGATCAGGGTCGGGCCGCCGCCACCCCGAGCCCGGTGGGCTGCTTCGGCCATCACCGCGTAGCAGGCCAGCGGATCGTTGCCGTCGACCCGGATGCCGGGCATCCCGTAGCCGATCGCCCGGTGCGCGATCGACG
>NZ_JBYCKY010000574.1:0-2722 GCF_057473605.1 Mycobacterium sp. TH-M82
GGTAGAAGCGGCCCTCGTGCCGGATCGGGCCCTCATGCAGGTTCCAGATACGGCGCACCAGCGGGACGAGTTCCTCCATCCGCAGCGCCGGCGCAGAGGTGTCGGCGATCCCGTGCCAGTCGCTCATCATCCGTCTGGTCCCGTTCCCGATCCCGAGCACCAGCCGGCCGCCCGACAGCTCGTCGAGGTCCTTGGCCTCGGTGGCCAGCACCAGCGGACTGCGGCCGACGCCGTACAGGATGGACGACCCCACCCGGGTGCTGCGGGTCGCTTGCGCTATCACCGCCATCGAGACCGTTGCCGAGCGTGAATAGAACTCCGATGCCCACACGGCGTCGAACCCGGCGGAGTCGACCGCTGTGGCGGCCTCTGCAAGGGTGTGCAGGTCAGGGGTGAGGATCGCGACGCCGTAGGTGCTCATATCAGCAGGCTAGTCACACCGGCCACAGCGGCACCGTGACTTTGGCATGGCGTGATGTTCGGAAACGATGCCGCATGCGATATCACCAGTCGAGGAGGCTGCTCGGCGGCCGGTCAGCCAACTTCTGCACCACCCACTGATTCATCGAGACGTTCTGCTCGGCTGCTTCGATGACAAGCCGCGCGTGCAGCGCCGGCGACGTCCGGACCAGGAATGTACCACTGTAGTGCCGTTCGGTCAGTGGTGTCGGCGCATCTTCGCCGGCGCCTTGACGTTCGGCGATGAACTCGTCGACGGCCTGCTCGACGGCGGCGATCGCGTCTTGGCGGGTCGACGCCCAACACGACAGCCACGGCAATTCGATACACCGGCAGACGTATTCGCCGTGCTCCTGCGACCATTCGGCACGGTAGGTGTAGTGGTTCATGCCGTGTCAGTAGCGCATGCGCTATCCATTTCGGGCAAGTCACGCATCCCCAGCCGTGGGGTTGGTGGCGCGCGTGTGACAGTTGGGGTGTGCTGACCGGCTGGCGGGGGCGGACCGGACGGATTGAGACTCACGGAGCCTATGAGCCCCTACCGGCTCCCGGCCATCTCCTCCAGCCGGCGGATGCGGTCGGCCATCGGCGGGTGGGTGGCGAACAGGTTCCCCATCCGCTCACCGGCCCGGAACGGGTTGGCGATCATCAGGTGCGACTGGCTGGCAAGCTGCGGTTCCGGCGGCAGCGGCGCGGCCTGCACGCCGTCGGAGACCTTCCGCAGCGCCGACGCCAGCCCCAGCGGGTCGCCACAGAGCTGGGCGCCGGACTCGTCGGCCTGGTACTCCCGGGAACGCGACACCGCCAGCCGCACCACCATCGCTGCGATCGGACCGAGCATCGAAACCAGAAGCAACCCGATGGGATTGCCGTCTCGCCGATTGCCGCCCAGCATCCCTGCGTACATGGCCATATTGGCCAGTGCGGTGATCACCGACGCCAACGCGCCGGCCACACACGAGATCAGGATGTCTCGGTTGTAGACGTGTGACAGCTCGTGTGCCAGCACCGCGCGCAGCTCCCGCTCGTCGAGGATGCGCAGAATCCCGCTGGTGGCGCAGACCGCGGCGTTGCGGGGGTTGCGGCCGGTCGCGAACGCGTTGGGCGCGTCGGTGTCGCTGATGTAGAGCCGCGGCATCGGCTGGTGCGCGGCGGTGGCCAGCTCGCGCACGATCTTATACATCGCCGGCGCCTGCACCTCGGTGACCGGCTGTGCGTGCATGGCCCGCAGCGCCAGCTTGTCACTGTTGAAGTAGGTGTAGACGTTCATGCCGATGGCGAACAGCACCGACAGACCCAAGATGGCGGGGCTTCGAAATGACGCACCGATCAGCACGATCAGCGTCGACATGCCGACCAGCAACACGAATGTCTTCGCCGTGTTGTGGTGGGGGTGCCAGGTCATCAGCTTCCTCCTCGAAACCCGCAGATGCTGCTCATTAAACGCCGATCATGGTGCGGGAGTTCCCAAAAAAACAGCCTCAGCCGTGCCGGTTGACGGTGTAGCCGACCAAACTGGACAGCGCGGACCGGCCTGCGCCATCGGGCAGCGCCGACAGCTCCGAGCGGGCCTGCGCCGCGTAGCCGGCCACGATGTCTTTGGCTTGGGACATGCCCTTCGACGCCCGCAGCAACGCCAACGCCTCGGCCAGCACCGCGTCGTCGTCGACCGGGCCGGCCAGCAGCCGCCGCAGCCGGTCGGCGTCCGGCCCGGTCTCGCGCAGTGCGTAGAGCACCGGCAGCGTGTGCACGCCCTCGCGCAGGTCGGTGCCGGGCAGCTTGCCGGACTCGTTCGCGTCGCTGTCGATGTCGATGATGTCGTCGGAGATCTGGAATGCGGTGCCGACGATGCCGCCCAGCCGGGCCAGCCGTTCGATCTGCTCGGTGTCCGCGCCGGAGAACGTCGCGCCGAACCGGCCGGACGCGGAGATCAGGCAGGCCGTCTTCTCGTAGACCACCTTCAGGTAGTGCTCGACGGTGTCCACCCCCTGCGCGGCGCCACGGGTTTCCCGCATCTGGCCGGTCACCAGCTGGGCGAACGTCTCGGCGATGATCCGCACCGCTTCCGGGCCCAGCCGGGACACCAGCCGCGACGCCGTGGCGAACAGGTAGTCGCCGGCCAGGATCGCGACGTTGTTGCCCCACCGGGCGTTGGCGCTGGGTGTGCCGCGGCGCAGCTCCGCCTCGTCCATCACGTCGTCGTGATAGAGCGTGGCCAGGTGCACCAGTTCGATGACCGCGCCGGCGACCGTCACCTGCCAGG
>NZ_JBYCKY010000575.1:0-4120 GCF_057473605.1 Mycobacterium sp. TH-M82
CACCGACCCGAATCCGCTCGCCGAACTCGCGCGGCGGGCGACCGCCGCCGAACTACACACCGCCAGCCTCGACGAAGTACTCTGCATCACCGCAATCTGACCCCGCGGGCCGTCCCCGCTGCAGCCAGCCGACGACCGCCGCTGTGCTGGCTGCGGGGTTGGCGCTCGGATTTGCGTGCAGCGTCAAGCTGTGGGCCGCATCCGTCGCGGCCGCCGTGATGCTGGTATTGGCCGTGCGTTCCCGCAGAGCCCTGGCTGTTCTAACAGCTGGCGCCGCTAGCGTCTTCGGCGCCGTGTGTCTGCCGTTTTTCCTGGCTGCTCCCGGTGCGTTCATCTCGGACGTCTTCCTCCTGCAGATCCAGCGCCACGAGGGCGGCCGGGCACCCGCGCTCTACAAGCTGCGCAAGCTCACCGGCGCCGATGCCGTGGAAACGGTGCATGTCCCCGACTACCTCGTCATCGCCGTCACCGCGATGTTTGTGGTGTGCGTCGCGTATCGGATCGCTCGCCGCCACCGCGATCTGGACGCGTGCGATTGGTGCGTGATCGCCGGCGTCGTCGCGATGACGGCAGCGGTGTTTTCGACCGGCCAGTTTTACTGGACCTACAGCTACTTGCCGTTCGCGTGGATCGCAATGACCGCGGGATTGTTGGTGGCACTCACTCCGATCGTATGGGTGCCGCCTGCCGCGTTGCTGGTCGTCGTCGGCGTAGCGTGCGCCGTCGCGTTCGCCGAAGACACCCGTCACGCCCGCGCGGAAATGAACGGTTCCTTCGGCGTGGCCGATGCCGTGCGTGACGCCGTGCCGCCGTGAGCGTGCCTGATCGTGGACTATACGACCATCGCCATCGTCGCCGACCGGTTCACCGCGACCGACCCGGGTTGTCCGCAGATGATCGACCCGTTCGGGGAATGGGTGGCACACACCCCGCCGCACCGCCCCTACCGGGGGATCTTCCCGGTGCCCTTCGTCGCCGATTTCGCCGCGAAACTCAACCGCTCCGCCTACGTCGCTTTCGTCACGCCCTACAGCACATTCGTGCCGTGGATACCCGAACTGTTCCGGTGGTACGCGGCGAACTTCACCTAGATTGGGCACACCAACAGTGTCGTCGTGTACCGGCACGACGGGCACACGCCACCGCCCACGCAGTTCCCGTCCCTGATGATGGGGTCGGCCAAGCAACTGGTCGCTTCCGGCATCGAGGCGGAAAAAGCCGGTGACACCAACGAAGCATTCGACTACTACCAGGAGGCGATCGCCCGAAACGGGCAGAGCAAATCCGCCCACTTCGACATCGGCCACATCTGGCAAACGTGGGGCCAGCCCGAGCAAGCCGAATCCGAATACCGTACCGCTTTGCGCTTGAACCCGAACTTCGCCCCCGCCCTCCACAACCTCGCGGAGCTCAAAGCCGAAACCGATCCAGCCGCCGCGATCGACCTGTCCCGCCGCCTTATAGCAGTCCAGCCGGATAACGCCGTCGCACGGTTCAACCTCGGCGTGCTGCTGTACAAAGCCGGCGACGAGTCCGGAAAAGACCTGATCCGCGAGGCGGTCACCGCCCAGCCGCAGCTCGCCCGACAGGTCCCGCCCGACACCACCCTCGGCTGAGCATCGACGGCGACCACCACCACCACCACAAGCTCAGCGACATCGCCGACAAGATGTCATCTGGCTATCCCCGTCCCGTCGACTGAGCCGTCACCTGCGCCCCGGATTGAGCCATCGCCCGCCGCTCGCGCGCCACCTCCTGTACGGCCCCGAGGCCGTTGAACGCCGGTTTGGCCATTGTCGGCGACATGGAGGCCAGGTACACCAGCGGCCAAGTCACCAGGAAAACCACCACCAGGTCAAGGATGGTGGTCAGCCCCAGGGTGAACGCGAACCCCTTCACCTGGCCCACCGCCAGGACGTACAGCACCGCGGCGGCCAAAAAGGTGACGGCATTGCCAGAGATGATCGTCTTGCGGGCGCGCGCCCAGCCGCGGGGCACCGACGCGTGGAACGAACGGTATTCGCGGATCTCGTCTTTGATGCGTTCGAAGAACACCACGAACGAGTCAGCGGTGGTGCCGATGCCGATGATCAGACCAGCGATGCCGGCCAGATCCAGGGTGTAGTTGATATACCTGCCCAGCAGCACCAGGATGCCGTAGACCATCGTGAAGGTGGCGATCAACGACAGCGCGGTGAGCAAACCCAGCACCCGGTAGTAGAGCAGCGAGTACACCAGCACCAGCGCCAGGCCGATCGCACCGGCGATCAGGCCGGCCTTCAGTGATGACAATCCCAGTGTGGCCGAAACTGTTTCGGCTTGCGAGGACTCGAAAGACAGCGGCAGCGACCCGTACTTCAACACGTTGGCCAGCTGGCGCGCGGCGGCGAAGGTGAAGTTGCCGTGGATCAGGGTCCGGCCACCGGTGATGGCCCCCTCGATCTTTGGCGCGCTGACCACCTGCGAGTCCAGCGTGAACGCGGTCTGGGTGCCGATGTGGTTCGCGGTGTAGTCAGCCCAGATGTTGGCGGCGGCGCTTTTGAACTGCAGCTGAACGATGTAGCCACCCCGCCGCTGGTCCAGGCCGGAGCTGGCGTCGGCGATCTGGTCACCGCTGATGATCGACGGGGCCAGCACGTAGGCGAACTTATGGTCCTGGGAACACGTCACCAGCGGCATATCCGGGTCGTCGTTGCCAGCCAGGATGTCGTTCTGGTCGCAGCGGGTGGCCTGGATTTGCAGGGCGAAAGCCTGCATCAGCTTGTTGTTGCTCTGCCGTAACTTCTTCTCCGCTTCGATGCGGGCGGCAAGGTCCGGCCGCTGGCCGCGCTGCCCGGGGGCGGAAGTGCCCTTCGAGGCGGGCCCCGCCGGAGCGGGTGCACCCGGGGCGGGCTCTGCCGGGGTGGGCGCGGTCGGGGTGGCCGGTGTCGGGGTCGGGACGGGCTCCTGCGGGTAGGGACGCGGCTGCGCCGGCGGTGCCATCGGCTGCGGGACAGGCTCCCCCACCGGGCCGTGATCGGCCGTGCCGGGCTGTCCCGGTTCGGGAATCGGCAGCCCCGGGACGCCCGGCTGACCGGGTATCGGCTGTCCGGGGCCTGCCGGCAGCCCGGGCCGCACCGGCAGCCCCGGGACCCTTGGCCGGCCCGGCAGTCCGGGCGGCCCGGCGCCGGGCTCAGGCGCCTCGTGCGCGGGTATCGCGTTGATCACCGGGCGGATGTAGAGCCGCGCCGTCCGACCCAGGGCGCGAACCTCGTCACCGTCACTGCCGGGCGCCGTGATGACCAGGTTGTCGCCGTCGACGACGACCTCCGAGCCGGACACCCCGAGGCCGTTGACCCGCGCGCTGATGATCTGCTGTGCCTCGATGAGCGCGTCGCGGGTGGGTGCGGAACCGTCGGGCGTGCGCGCGGTCAGGGTGACTCGGGTGCCGCCCTGCAGGTCGATGCCGAGCTTGGGCTGGGCCTGCTTGTCTCCGGTCAGAAATACCAGCAGGTAGACAGCGATGAGCAGCGCCAGAAACACCGACAGATGGCGAGCCGGTTGCACCGGTGCCGAAGGTGGTCCCGAAGGCGATGCCACCTAGTTGGGTCACCTCCGCTCATTGCGCGCCCCGCTCCCGCGGCCGGCCGCTGCCCGCGCTCACCGGCAGGGGCGATCGGTTCGACCGCACCCGCAAAAGGGTACGTGAATGCTCCAATTCGTGTTAAGCGTTAAACGGGGCTGCCCCAGCCGGTAACTGCACCGGGCCGAGCAGCTCGGCGCACTCGGGCAGCCGGGCCGCCGGGCTAACGCAGACTGAACTGGCACGGCGAATGGGAACAACACAGTCGGCCATCGCCGCGATCGAAGCGGGCGCTCGTACACCGACCGTGGATCTGCTTGAACGTCTCGCCCGCGCGCGCGGAGGCCGGCTGACAATCCGAATCGAGGCCGCCTGAATCTTCGGGTGAACCGGGTGTCGACAGGTCCGGCACCGCAGCCATCGGCATCAAGCCGCAATGGATCACGGGGGCTTGTTGTTCGCAGGTAAACCGCCGCCATCAGTTATCCGATGTGCAGCGGGTCGATCTGGACCCGCACCGGGGGGTGGGATTGGCGGGCGCTGAGCACACCGACCCCG
>NZ_JBYCKY010000576.1:0-4714 GCF_057473605.1 Mycobacterium sp. TH-M82
GGCTGCGCGCGGCCGGGATCCCGATCCTGGGCAAGACCAACATGGACGAGTTCGCGATGGGCTCGTCGACGGAGAACTCCGCCTACCAGGTGACCCGTAACCCGTGGGACACCGACCGGGTGCCCGGCGGCTCCGGCGGGGGCAGCGCGGCGGCGCTGGCGGCGTTTCAGGCGCCGCTGGCCATCGGCACCGACACCGGCGGCTCGATCCGCCAGCCGGCGGCGCTGACCGCTACCGTCGGCGTCAAACCCACCTACGGCACGGTGAGCCGGTATGGCCTGGTGGCCTGCGCGTCGTCGTTGGATCAAGGCGGGCCGTGTGCGCGCAGTGTGCTCGATACCGCGCTGCTGCATGCCGTGATTGCCGGGCACGACGCTCGCGACTCCACCTCCGTCGACGCCGGGGTGCCCGACGTGGTGGGCGCAGCTCACGCCGGCGCGGCGGGTGACCTGAGCGGCGTGCGGATCGGCGTGGTGCGCCAGCTGCACGGCGGCGAGGGGTATCAGGCCGGGGTGCTCGCCTCGTTTCACGCCGCCGTGGCGCAGCTGACCGAACTTGGCGCCCAGGTGAGCGAGGTGGACTGTCCGCACTTCGACGACGCGCTCTCGGCCTACTACCTGATCCTGCCCTCGGAGGTGTCGTCCAACCTGGCTCGCTTCGACGCGATGCGCTACGGGCTGCGCATCGGCGACGACGGCAGCCACAGCGCCGAAGAGGTGATGGCACTGACCCGGGCGGCCGGGTTCGGCCCGGAGGTCAAACGCCGCATCATGCTCGGCACCTATGCGTTGTCGGCCGGCTACTACGACGCCTACTACAACCAAGCGCAGAAGGTGCGAACCCTGATCGGCCGCGATCTGGACGAGGCGTATAAGGCCGTGGACGTCCTCGTCTCACCCACCACTCCGACCACGGCTTTCCGGCTGGGGGAGAAGGTCGACGACCCGCTGGCGATGTATCTGTTCGACCTGTGCACCCTGCCGCTGAATCTGGCCGGGCACTGCGGCATGTCGGTGCCGTCCGGGCTCTCAGAGGACGACGGGCTGCCGGTGGGGCTGCAGATCATGGCGCCTGCACTGGCCGACGACCGGCTCTACCGGGTGGGCGCGGCTTACGAGGCCGCCCGCGGCGCGCTGCCCAGCCCGCCCACCCTCTGACGCGAGCATGCGCAGAATCGCATTTTCGACGCCCGGGCGATGCGATTGTGTGCATGCTCGCGACACGAGATGACCCACCCGGCAAGATGGTTGCCATGCGGATCGGAGTCCTCACCGGAGGCGGCGACTGTCCTGGCCTGAACGCCGTGATCCGGGCGGTGGTGCGCACCTGCGACGCCCGGTACGGCTCGTCGGTGGTCGGGTTCTCCGACGGCTGGCGCGGCTTGCTGGAGAACCGGCGCATCCAGCTCTACAACGACGACCGCAACGACCGGCTGCTGGCCAAGGGCGGCACCATGCTCGGCACCGCCCGGGTGCATCCGGACAAGCTGCGCGCCGGCCTGGAGCAGGTCAAGCAGACGCTGGACGAGAACGGCATCGACGTGCTGATCCCGATCGGCGGCGAGGGCACCCTGACCGCCGCACACTGGCTGGCGCAAGAGAATGTGCCGGTGGTCGGGGTGCCCAAGACCATCGACAACGACATCGACTGCACCGACGTCACGTTCGGCCACGACACGGCGCTGCAGGTCGCGACCGAGGCCATCGACCGGCTGCACAGCACCGCCGAGTCCCATCAGCGGGTGATGCTGGTGGAGGTGATGGGCCGACACGCCGGGTGGATCGCACTGAACGCGGGCCTGGCCTCCGGCGCACACATGACGCTGATCCCCGAGCAGCCCTTCGACGTCGAAGAAGTGTGCCGGCTGGTCAAAAAGCGGTTCCAGCACGGCTCGTCGCATTTCATCTGCGTGGTCGCCGAGGGCGCCAAACCCGCCGCGGGATCGATGGAACTGCGGGCCGGCGGTATCGACGAGTTCGGGCACGAGCGGTTCACCGGGGTGGCCGCCCAGCTTGCGGTGGAGATCGAACAACGCGTCAAGAAGGAAGTGCGCACCACCGTGCTGGGGCATGTCCAGCGGGGTGGCACCCCGACGGCCTACGACCGGGTTCTGGCCACCCGGTTCGGCGTCAACGCCGCCGACGCCGCCCACGCCGGTGAGTACGGGATGATGGTCTCGCTGCGCGGCCAGGACATCGATCGGGTGCCGTTGGCCGATGCGGTACGCCAGCTCAAGCTGGTGCCGCAGGGTCGCTACGACGACGCCGCCGCGTTCTTCGGTTAAGCCCAGCTGATCCGGTCACAGGTCGCCGAGATGGTCGGGCACGTCGACGGCGTAGCGCCGTAGCACCCCCAGATCCACCACGTCGAGCGTGCGCTCGTGGGTGGCGGCCAGCACCACCGGCGCGGCATAACCGTCGTGATGCGCCCGCAGCCAGTTCAGCGCGGTGACACACCAGCGGTCACCAGGGCTGAGGCCGGGGAACCGGTAAGCCGGGACCGGAGTGGACAGGTCGTTGCCGATCGAGCGTTGGTGCTTCAGGAACTCGCCGGTCACCACGGCACAGATGGTGTGCAGTCCAACATCCTCCGGCCCGCTTGAGCAGCAGCCGTCGCGATAGAACCCGGTGACCGGGTCGGTGCCGCACGGTTGCAGCGGCCCGCCGAGCACGTTGCGGTCATGACGGCCAGGCTGGTCAGACATCTGGGTCGGTGGTCCCCTCGAGTCGGGTCAGTGTCGAAGTCTAAGCCGGTACTGCTCTCCGGTTACCGTAGGTTATGTCCGACCGCGTGCGTGATCTGCTCTGGGACGACATCGCCGGCCTTTACCGCGGAATCTGCGCGCACCCGTTCCTGACCGGGCTGGCCGATGGGTCGTTAGAGAACGGTCAGTTCCGCTACTACATCACCCAAGATGCCCACTACCTGCGCGGTTACGCTCGCGCGCTGGCCGTCTGCGCGGCGAAGGCGCCGGAGGAGACCGAGCTGGCGATGTTCGCCGATCACGCGGGCCAGGCGATCGCCGCTGAGCGGGAGTTGCACGCCGAGCTGCTCGCCGGGCTCGGGTTCAGCGCGGGTGAGGCGGCGTTGCTGCCGGTGACCCCGACCACCCAGGCCTACGCCAGCTATCTGCTGGCCACCGTGTACGGCGGCTGCTACGCGGAGGCTCTCGCCGCGGTGGTGCCGTGCTACTGGATTTACGCCCGGGTCGGCGAACACCTGCAGCGATCCGGCTCGGCTGACCCGCTGTATCAGCAGTGGATCGACATGTACGCGGGGCAGGAGTTCCAGGCCGTGGTGAACGCGGTGCTCGACGTCGCCGACCGGGTCGGGGCGCAGGCCTCGCAGCGCGACCTGGAGTTGATGCGTCATCATGTTCGGGTCACCGCCCGCTACGAGTGGATGTTCTTCGACGCCGCCTACCGGATGGAGGACTGGCCGGTGTCAGTGGCGACAGATACCCCCGTGGGGTAGGTATGATCGCTGGAATGACCAAGGGCCCACACGGATATACGGCACACAAGGACAGCTACGCCAAGCGGCTGCGCCGCATCGAGGGACAGGTCCGCGGGGTCGCACGGATGATCGACGAAGACAAGTACTGCATCGATATTCTCACCCAGATCAGTGCCGTCAACAGTGGCTTGCGTTCGGTGGCGCTGAGCCTGCTCGACGAGCACCTCGACCACTGCGTGAGCCACGCGGTCGCGCAGGGCGGCGACGAGGCCCACGCGAAGCTGGCCGAAGCCTCCGCCGCCATCGCACGGCTTGTCCGCACCTGATCGCCGCGGCGTGACTCGTCGACGCTCGCCGTGGCGGCTGTCGGGTCTCTAGACTCAGCGTCGTGACCGTTTCCGTTGGCTCCGAAGCCGATCTGCTCGACTACGACGACGTCGTCGCCCGCTTCGACCCGGTGCTGGGGCTGGAGGTGCACGTCGAACTGTCCACGACGACCAAGATGTTCTGCGGCTGCTCAACCGCATTCGGCGCCGAGCCCAACACCCAGGTGTGCCCGGTGTGCCTGGGGCTGCCCGGCTCGCTACCGGTGCTCAACGCCGCTGCGGTGGAGTCGGCGATTAGGATCGGGTTGGCGCTGAACTGTGGTATCGCCTCGTGGTGCCGGTTCGCCCGGAAGAACTACTTCTACCCGGACATGCCGAAGAACTACCAGATCTCCCAGTACGACGAGCCCATCGCGGTCAACGGCCACCTGGATGTGCCGATGGACGACGGGTCGACCTGGCGGGTGGGGATCGAACGTGCGCACATGGAGGAGGACACCGGCAAGCTGACGCACCTAGGCTCCGACACCGGCCGCATCGAAGGCGCCACCGAATCGCTGATCGATTACAACCGCTCCGGCGTGCCGCTGATCGAGATCGTCACGAAACCCATCGAAGGCACCGGCGCACGTGCCCCGCAGATCGCGCGTGCCTACGTGACCGCATTGCGAGATCTATTGCGCGCGTTGGGGGTTTCCGACGTGCGGATGGATCAGGGTTCGATGCGTTGTGACGCCAACGTGTCGCTGAAGCCGAGAGGCGCCAGCGAGTTCGGCACCCGCACCGAAACGAAGAACGTCAACTCGTTGAAAAGCGTGGAGGTCGCGGTCGGCTACGAGATGCGCCGTCAAGCCGCGGTTTTGTCCGCGGGAGGCCGGGTCACCCAGGAGACCAGGCACTTTCACGAGGCCGGCTACACCAGCCCCGGCCGC
>NZ_JBYCKY010000577.1:0-3002 GCF_057473605.1 Mycobacterium sp. TH-M82
CCGAGATGCTGGCCCGGTTCTCCACGGTGGCCGGAGAGCGGGGCAGCCCGGACACCTGGCGCGACGTTCGTGGGTTCGCGCTGAAGTTCTACACACCAGAGGGCAACTTCGACATCGTCGGCAACAACACGCCGGTCTTTTTTCTGCGGGATCCGTTGAAGTTTCAGCACTTCATCCGCTCCCAGAAGCGCATGATGGCCAGCAACCTGCGGGACCACAACATGCAATGGGACTTCTGGACCCTGTCACCGGAATCGGCGCACCAGGTGACCTACCTGATGGGCGATCGGGGGCTGCCCAGCAGCTGGCGGCAGATGAACGGCTACGGCAGCCACACTTTCAGCTGGGTCAACGCCGCCGGCGAGATCTTCTGGGTGAAGTACCACTTCATCACCGCCCAGGGGGTGCAGTGCCTCACTCAGCAAGAGGGTGAGCGGCTGGCCGGTGTCGACGGCGACTACCACCAGCGCGACCTGTACCAGGCGATCGAGCGCGGCGAGTACCCGAGCTGGTCGGTCAAGGTTCAGATCATGCCGTACGAGGAGGCCAAAACCTACCGGCTCAACCCGTTCGATTTGACCAAGGTCTGGCCGCACGTCGACTACCCATTGATCGACGTCGGCACAGTCACGCTGGACCGTAACGTCGCCGACTACCACGCCGAGATCGAGCAGGCGGCGTTCGAGCCGAGCAACGTGGTGCCGGGTACCGGGCTGAGCCCGGACAAAATGCTGCTGGCCCGCGGCTTCGCATACGCCGACGCTCATCGCGCCCGGATCGGGACCAACTACAACCAGCTACCGGTCAACGCGCCCAAGGCGGAGGTGCACAGCTACTCCAAAGACGGTGCGATGCGGTATCGCAATGCATCCGACCCGGTGTATGCACCGAACTCGATGGACGGGCCCAAGGCCGATCCGGCACGTGCGGCCGAGGTGCGCTGGCACACCGACGGCGAGATGGTGCGTCAGGCGTACACGCTGCGAAAAGACGACGACGACTGGAGCCAGGCCGGCAGCCTGGTCCGACAGATCCTCGACGACGCCGCCCGTGAACGCTTGGCCAACAACATCATTGGCCACGTCTTGGATGGGGTGACCGAGCCGGTGCTGTCCCGGGTGTTCGAGTACTGGCGAAACGTCGACCCGGACCTGGGCAGGAAGGTCGAGGAGGGGGTGCGCGCGCATCTGAGTCGGTAGCTGCGCACCTACCGGCAGGCAGGAACGGCGTGATGTCTGCCGGCTCAGCGTCGGGGTTTGCGGCGGCGACTCTTCCGCTTGATGCCGACACCGCCCCACAGCGAAAAACCGCAGACCTTGACCTTCGGCGCGCCCGGGGTGCCGGCGCCCTCGACGCTCTGGTCGAAACTGCCCATGACGCCGTGACCGTGGATATCGACGTTGACTTCCGGCGGCAGCAGAATGGTCTGCCCGCCCATGATCGAATATGCGTTGATCTGCACATCGGGGGAGGTGAAGTCGGCGTAGCGCAGATCCACCACCCCGCCGCCGAACAACGAGAAGGTGGTCAACCGCTTCGGAACGTTCCAGCGGCCCCGGCGCTGGAAGGCGCTCATGATGGCCACCAGCAGCGTGGGCGGCGCGGGTTTGCAGGCGCCGCCGCGACTCGGGCTCACCGACGATCCCAGCAGATCGGACCGCAGCCGATCCAACTCGCCGTAGGTCTGCGCCGCGTAGGCCTTGGCGAGACGGTCCTCGTAGTCGCCCATCGGCAGCCGGCCCTGAGCGGCGGCATCGCCGAGCAACTGCGCTAGCTGAATGCGGTCGGTGTCGGCCGCGCGCGACTCCGCACTCGGTCTGCCGTTGTCTTTTTGCGCAGTATCGCCCATTGGCTAAGAGCCTACGACGCACAGCCCCAACTGCAAGGAGGTTCGCCGAACTGCGCTGTCATCGTTACCGGGGGCGGCGGGTTACCCAGGCGCGTCGCGAGCCCACCGCGGTGGACGTTTCTGCAGGAAAGCCAGCATGCCTTCGCGGGCCTCGTCGGAGACGAACAGCCGGGCCGAGTCGACACTGAGCCGCTCGGCGTCGCGGTCGAACGCAGCCAGCACGGCGGTGGTAGTCAGCGCTTTCGACGCCGCCAGACCCTGAGGAGATCCGTGCGCGAGTTCGTCGACCAGCGCGGTAACCGTCGCGCCGACGTCGTCGGCGGCGATCGTGACCAGCCCGATCGCGGCGGCCTCGGTGGCGTCGAACTTCTCACCGGTCAGGTAGTAGCGCCCCGCGGCCCGGGCGGACATCTTGGGCAGCAGCGTCAGCGAGATGATCGTGGGCGCCACCCCGATCCGGGCCTCGGTCAAGGCGAACGTGCTGGCTGGTCCGGCGACCGCGATATCGCATGCCCCCACCAGGCCCATGCCGCCGGCTCGGACGTGGCCGTTGATGGCGGCGATGACCGGCAATGGCGAGTCCACGATGGCGCGAAACAGTGCCGCGCCCGCCCTGGCCCGGTCTGCGGCCGTCTCGAAAGGATCACCACCCGATGCCGCTGAAGATTCAGAGAGGTCCGCCCCGGCGCAGAACGTGTTGCCGGTATGGCCGAGCACCACAGCGCGGATCGCCGGATCCGCGGCGGCGTCGGCCAGCCCCTGGTGCAGCTGGCCGACCAGGACGTCCGACAGCGCGTTGCGGTTGTGCGGGGAGTTCAATGTCAGCCGCGCGACGTGGCCTTCGGCCGCGTACTGGACCAGGGTGTCCATCAGTAGGACCGGGGCAGACCCAGCGATGTCTGCGCGACGAAGTTGAGGACCATCTCCCGGCTCACCGGCGCAATTCGTGACAGCCTCGACGCGGTCAACGCCGCGGCGATGCCGTACTCCTTGGTCAGCCCGTTGCCGCCCAGCGCCTGCACCGCCTGGTCAACCGCGCGGGCGGTGGCCTCGCCCGCGGCGTACTTGGCCATGTTCGCCGCTTCGGCGGCGCCGGCGTCGTCGCCGCTGTCGTAGAGGGTGGCGGCCTTCTGCATCATCAGCTTGGCCAACT
>NZ_JBYCKY010000578.1:0-1580 GCF_057473605.1 Mycobacterium sp. TH-M82
TCAACGTCCCGATCAAGGACCAGGGCATCATCAAGTCCCCGGTCCGCATCGGCCCGGACACCTGGGTGGGGGTGAAGGTGACGGTGCTGCGCGGCACCGCCGTCGGGCGGGGCTGCGTGCTCGGCTCGCACGCGGTGGTCCGGGGCGTGGTCCCCGACTTCTCGATCGCGGTCGGCGCGCCGGCCAAGGTGGTCAAGAACCGGCAGCTGTCGTGGGAGAGTTCGGCCGCCCAGCGCGCCGAACTGGCCGCGGCGCTGGCCGACATCGAACGCAAGAAGGCGGCCCGCTGAGGCGTCCCTCGCGGCCGCGCTCAGCCGATGTCGCGGTAGCGGCGCAGCGCCTCGGCGCGCTCGGTGCCGTGGTCGACGATCGGCTCCGGATACCCTTGGGGCCGTTCGCCTTTGCGTAGGTGCGCGTCGTCCGCGCCGGCCAGTTCGGGGACCCAGCGCCGGATGTAGTCGCCCTCGGGGTCGAACTTCTCGCCCTGCTTGTCGGGGTTGAACACCCGGAAGTACGGAGCGGCGTCGGTGCCGCACCCCGCGGCCCACTGCCAGCCGTGCTGGTTGTTGGCCATGTCCCCGTCGACGAGCTGTTCCAGGAACCATTCGGCGCCCCACTGCCAGGGCAGGTGCAGGTCCTTCACCAGGAACGACGCGACGACCATCCGCAGCCGGTTGTGCATGAAGCCGGTCTCGCGCAGCTGGCGCATCCCGGCGTCGACGAACGGAAACCCGGTCTCGCCCGCCTTCCACGACTCGAAGCGGCGTTTCGCCGCGACCCCGCTGTCCGTCCGGATGCCGTCGAACTCGCCGTTCCAGTTGCGCCAGGCGCTGGCCGGCCACTGGTACAGCACGTCGGCGTAGAAATCGCGGAATGCCAACTCCCGCAGGTACGCCTGCGCTCCGCTGCCCCGAAGGTCGAGGTCGGCGGCCAGGGTGCGCGGATGGATGGTGCCGAACTTCAGGTGTGCCGACATCCGGCTGGTGCCGTTGAGGTCGGGCCGGTTGCGGTCCTGCGCGTAACGCGGCAGCCCGTCCGCGACGAACGCCTCCCACTCCACCAGGGCCGCGCGCTCCCCGGCGGCGAGGTCGAGCGCGGCGCCCGGGTCGGGGATTTCGCACTGCTCGACGCGCAGCGGCGCCGGATCGATCCAGCGCGCCGGGTCGGCGCCGGAACGGGCGGGTCCCCGCCAACCGACGTCGCGCCACCGATGGAAGAACGGCGTGAAAACCCGGTATGGGCTGCCGTCGGGCTTGGTGACCCGCCCCGGCGACACCAGGTAGGGCGAGCCCGTGGCCACCAACGGCACCGGGTCCAGGGCCGCGCGTACCCGCTCGTCACGGCGCCGCCCGAACGGTGCGAAGTCCTCCGAGATGTGCACCGCCGTCGCGTCGATCTCCTGGGCGATCCGCGGAATCCGCTCCTCGGGACGGCCGCGGGTCACCAGCAACCGGCCGTCGAGGTCCTCGCGCAGCCGGCGCAACGAGTCGCCCAGGAACTGGAGGCGGCGGCGCCCCGACGACGCCTCCAGCCGCGGGTCGAGCACGAAGCAGGCGAGCACCTCGCCGCGGTCCGCGGCG
>NZ_JBYCKY010000579.1:0-6487 GCF_057473605.1 Mycobacterium sp. TH-M82
CGCTGGGCATCGGGTTGGCCGGCGGCTGGGTCGGGCGTAAGACCGCGGAGGTGGTCGAGGCGTTCACCACCTCGAAGGTGACGTTGTCCACCAACGGCAACGCTGAGGAGCCCGGCGGATTGTTCGCCAAGGTCGCCGCCGCGGTGGGCGACTCGGTGGTGACCATCGAGTCGGTCAGCGATGACCAGGGGATGCAGGGCTCCGGCGTCGTCGTCGACGGGCGGGGCTACATCGTCACCAACAATCACGTCATCTCCGAAGCGGCCAACAACCCCAGCAAGTTCAAGACCACCGTGGTGTTCAACGACGGCAAAGAGGAGCTGCCCAACCTGGTCGGCCGCGACCCCAAGACCGACCTGGCGGTGCTCAAGGTGGACAACGTCGACAACCTGACGGTGGCCCGGTTCGGCGACTCGGAGAAGCTGCACGTCGGCGACTTGGTGCTGGCGGTCGGCGCGCCGCTGGGGCTGCGCAGCACAGTCACCCACGGCATCATCAGCGCGTTGCACCGCCCCGTTCCGCTGTCGGGTGAGGATTCCGACACCGACACCGTCATCGACGCCGTCCAGACCGACGCGTCGATCAACCACGGCAACTCCGGTGGTCCGCTGATCGACATGGACTCCAACATGATCGGGATCAACACCGCGGGCAAGTCACTGTCGGACAGTGCCAGCGGGCTGGGATTCGCGATTCCGGTCAACGAGGTGAAGTCGGTTGCAGAAGCCCTGATCAAAGACGGCAAGATCGTCCACCCCACGCTGGGGGTGAGCGCCCGGTCGGTGAGCAACTCGATGGCATCGGGCGCGCAGATCGCCAACGTGAAGGTAGGTGGCCCTGCGGAGAAGGCCGGCATGCTGGAAAACGACGTGGTTGTCAAGGTCGGCGACCGCACCGTTGCAGACGCGAACGAGTTCGTCGTCGCGGTACGGCAGCTGCCCATCGGGCAGGAGGCCCCGATAGAGGTGGTTCGCGACGGCCGGCATGTCACGCTGACGGTTATCCCTACCCCCGACGGTTAGATGGACGGGTAGATGTTCGCCAACGTCGGCTGGGGGGAGATGCTGGTCCTCGTGGTGGTCGGGCTGGTCATCCTCGGCCCGGAGCGGCTGCCGGGCGCAATCCGATGGAGCGCTACCGCACTGCGGCAGGCGCGTGACTACCTCAGTGACGCCAGCCGCCAGCTGCGCGAAGAGATCGGCCCGGAGTTCGACGATCTGCGTCAGCCGTTGAACGAGCTGCAGAAATTCCGGGGTATGTCGCCGCGGGCCGCGCTGACCAAACACCTGCTCGACGGCGACGATTCGCTGTTCACCGCGGTCAGCCAGCTCGCTGATGGACCTGGCGCCACCGGTACGGCGCAATCACCCGGCGCGGGTGCACCGAGTTCTTTCGAGGGCCCGGCGGAAACGTCGACACCGTTCGACCACGACGCGACCTGACCGATCTTTGCGACCTGGTGACCGGCAGCCATACGAGACCGTCCGACTGGCTAAATTGCTCACTGTGCCCGTGGGTTCAGCAGAGGCGAATGGAGGTCGGACGAGGTGAACCCTTCACCCTTAGACCAGCTGGCGGCACTGTTGGCCCCGCTGGTGGTGGCTGTGCTGCTGGCGGCCCTCGCGCGGCGCCACAACATGTCCGCACCGCTGCTGCTCGTGATTGCGGGGCTGGCGCTCGGGACGATTCCCGGAACCCCCGACATCACCCTGCAACCCGACCTGGTGTTGTTCGTCATCCTGCCGCCGCTGTTGTGGTCGGCCGGGCTGGAAAGCTCCTATGTCGACATCCGCCGCAACCTGCGACGCATCGGGCTGTTGGCGATCGGCCTGCCGCTCGCCACCACGGTCGCGGTGGGAATCGTCGCCCACTACACCGTGCCCACGTTGACCCTGGCGAGTGCCCTCACCCTGGGTGCGATCGTGGCGCCGCCTGACGCGGTGTCGGCGATCGCCGTGGGCCGCCGTGTCGGGCTGCCCCGCCAGGTGATGGCGCTGCTCGGCGGGGAGAGCCTGCTCAACGACGCGACCGCGCTGACCGCCTACAAGGTGGCGCTGGGCGGGGCGATCGGTACCGTCGTCAGCTGGCGTCACGGGCTGGCCACCTTCACCTTGGCTGCGGTCGTCGGTGTCGCGGTCGGTGGGGTGCTGGGCGTCGTCATCGTCTACCTCCGCTCCCGGTTAGACGACCCGCTGGTGGAAAGCGCGGTCGGGCTGATCGCACCGTTCGTGATCTACCTGGTGGCCAACCAGCTCAACGGCTCCGGTGTGCTCGCTGTCGTGGTGGCCGCCATGATCCTGGGTCAGCGTTTTACCCGAATGCACTACGCCACCCGGCTGCAGGACCGGGCGGTATGGCAGGCGATGCAGCTGGTGCTGGAGTCATTCGCGTTCCTGCTGATCGGCCTGCAGTTACCCGCCGCCGTGCAGGACCGGCATGGGGTCGCCACCTCGACGCTGGCGGTGGCGTCGGCGGCGGTGTTTTCGACGGTGCTGGTGGTCCGCATTGTCTGGGTGGTGTTCTTCGCCTATGTGCCACGGCTGCTGTCGGCTGGGATCCGGCAACGCGAGCCGGCGCCCACCGGTGGGCAGGTTTTCATCCTGGCGTGGGCGGGCATGCGCGGCGTGGTGTCGTTGGCGGCCGCGTTCGGTGTGCCGTTGACGACGCTGGCGGGAACGCCGCTCGCGGGTCGGCCGCAGCTGGTGTTTTTGACGTTCGTGGTGGTGGTCGGCACCCTGCTGCTGCATGGGCTGACGCTGCCGTGGCTGGTCCGCAGACTGGGCGTACACGGTGACGAGGCACGCACTGACGCGATCGCCGCGGCTGTCGCGCAGGACAAAGCGGCCCGGGCCGCCGCCGACCGCCTCGACGAGGTGCTCGCGGCGGTGGAGGTGTCGGCTGCCGGTGAGCGCTTCATCGAGGAGCTGCGGGGATGGAACGCCCGCCGACGCAATAGCGCCCAGGAACGCTTGCGGCGTGTGCACAACGAGTCGGCCACCGGAGAGACCGCCGCGGTCACCTTTCGCCGGTTACGGCTGGAGATGCTGGCCGCCGAGCGGAAGACGTTCATCGCCGAACGCAACAGCGGACAGATCGATGACGAGGTGCTGCGGACGGCGCTACACGGACTGGACCTGGAAGAAGCGACGCTCGACCTCGGCGGTTAGCCCTGACTCACCGCTGGGTCTGGCCGGTGTCCAAGCCCAACGACATGCCGACCAGGCCCCGACCGCGGGTCGCCAGGCCGTCGGCGATCCTGCGCAGCTCCTTGCCGGCTGTCGAGTCGGGCATCAGCACCACCGGCGTCCCGGAGTCACCGGCGGCCACCATGGTGGCATCGATCGGCACCTGGCCGAGCAGCGGCACATCCCTGCCCATCGCGCGGGTCAGCTGTTCGGAGACCCGCTTGCCGCCGCCCTCACCGAACAGGTGCATGGTGGTGCCGTCGGGCATGGCCAGGCCCGACATGTTCTCCACGACGCCGATGACCTGCTGACGGGTCTGCAGCGCGATCGCACCGGCTCGCTCGGCCACCTCGGCGGCGGCCAGCTGGGGTGTGGTCACCACCAGCAGTTCCGCCGGCGGCACCAGCTGGGCCACCGAGATGGCGATGTCGCCGGTGCCCGGCGGCAGGTCGAGCAGCAAGATATCCAGGTCACCCCAGTACACGTCGGCCAGGAACTGCTGCAACGCCCGGTGCAGCATCGGACCCCGCCACACCACCGGGGTGTTGCCCTTGGTGAACATCGCGATCGAGATCACCCGCACGTCGTAGCCGATCGGCGGCATGATCATCGACTCCACCTGCGTCGGCAACGCGGTGACGCCCATCATCCGCGGCACCGAATGCCCGTAGATGTCGGCGTCGAGCACACCGACCGAAAGTCCGCGGCCCGCCAGCGCGACGGCCAGGTTGACCGTCACGCTGGATTTGCCCACCCCGCCCTTGCCGGAGGCGATCGCATACACCTTGGTCAGTGACCCAGGCTGGGCGAAGGGGATGACCGGCTCGGCAGTGTCGCCCCGTAACTGTCGGCGTAGCTCGGCGCGCTGCTCGTCGCTGAACACATCCAGACTCACCTTGATCGCGCCCGTCTCCGGCACATCGCTGACGGCCCGGGTGACCATGTCGGTGATTTGGGATTTCATCGGACAGCCGGCGATTGTCAGATAGATCGTGACGTGCACGCTGTGGTCAGGAGCTATCTCGATGCTCTTGACCATCCCCAGATCGGTCAGCGGACGCCGGATGTCGGGGTCCAGCACCGTGCCCAGTGCCGCGTAGACCTTGTCGTGCAGACCGGCGGTGCCGTCGGGTGTTTTCGACATCACAGCCGAGTCTAGGTCAGCGACCGCCACCGTTGAACTGTGATCTCAATCAGCCTGGCGGACTGGGCGGTGGCACGGCGTACGGCGGCATCGGCGCGGGCGCCGCCGGGACCGGTGGCACGGCGTACGGCGGCATCGGCGCGGGCGCCGCCGGCGGCTGTGGCTGCCCCGGCTGCCCAGCCTGCGGCTCGAGGCAGATCAAGCCGCAGGTCGCGATCGAAGAAGGTGCCTGGGCGGGATGCAGCCAGGATGGCAGCCAGGACCAGCCTTGCTGCTGGCTGCTCGTCGCGGGTTGCTGGCTCAAGTCGATCAGCGGTATCCGCGCCATCGGGTCAGCGGGCGCCAGCCCGTGGGCGTTGAGCGGCGAGTCCGGCCCGAGACCCTCCGGCTTCTCCAGGTGCAGGTCACCGAGCGGCGGCGGGGGCCCGATTATCGGCGGCAGATCCATAGGTACCACCCCGGTGGTGTACGCAGCAGCCCAGCCCAACACGTTGCGTGCGTACGGCATTGAGTTGTTGTAGCGCAGGACAGCGGCCATCACCTGCGACTGGTCACGCAGGTTCAGTCCGCCGCTGCACAGATACCGCGCCGCCGCCAAGGTGGAGTCGTAGAGATTCTGCGGATCCGCCTGACCGTCGCCGTCGCCGTCCGCGGCATAGCGTGCCCAGGTGCCGGGCAGGAACTGCATCGGCCCGATGGCTCGGGCGTAGACGACTCGGCCAGCGGTGGCGCTCTCGACGATGACCTCGTTGCCGGGTAGCGAGCCGTCCAGCACCGGCCCGTAGATCGGCTCGGCTGCGGTGCCGCGTGCGTCGGTGGCGCCGCCGTTGGCGTGCATCGACTCGATACGGCCGATCCCGGCCAGCAAGTTCCAACTAATCCCGCACTCCGGGCTGGCGACACTCATTTTCTGCTCGGCGTTGCGGTAGGCCGCCAGCGCCATCGCCGGAATCCGCAGTGTGCCCGGCGAATACACCAGTGTCGCCGGTGGCGGTGCCGAGCTGGATGCCTCCGCCACGTGGAAGCTGCTCGGCGGACGTTCGACGGCGACCACGGCCGGGCCGGAAGAGTAATCGGGGGTGGACGCGACGGCGGCCAGCGGGGTCACCCGGGTAACGCTGGTGTCACGCAGCCGCAGCGCTGCCGCGGGTGACCGGGGCGTCGCGCCGACAGCACCGGCGAACACCAGCGGGGTGATGACGGCCAGTCCGAACGCCGGTCGTGCGACGCCCGCTAGGCGGCGCCACCCGGTAGTGCGGGTCCGGTGTGCCTGCACGCCGTCCCCTCTACGCACTCGGCCCCCAGTCGTCCGTCGTGGTGAAACCGCAGGCACCCGGAGAGCGTGGCGCATCGGCTTCGATGAACTAGGTCACCATACCTAAACCAGATGGTGTCAGAAGCGTTATCGAACGGTTCTCTTGCGCGCCGTTTGGTTCAACCCAGGCCGTCGGATTGATGGTCCGCAGGCTCGAGGGTGGCCGGGTCGGCATGGGGTTTGCCGGTCGGCAGGCGCTCGAGTAGTTCACGCAGCCGCTCCAGCTCGTGGTGCAGGTAGTCGCGGGTGGCCACCTCGCCGACCGCCAGCCGCACCGCGGCCAGTTCGCGGGCCAGGTATTCGGTGTCGGCTTTGGTCTGCTCGGCTCGGAGGCGGTCCTCCTGAAGGCTGATCCGGTCCCGGTTCTCCTGCCGGTTCTGGGCCAACAGGATCAGCGGTGCCGCGTATGCGGCCTGGGTGGAAAAGGCCAGGTTGAGCAGGATGAACGGGTAGGGATCCCAGTGCAGGCTGACCGCGAAGACGTTGAGCAGAATCCAGGCCACCACCACGAGGGTCTGGACGGCCAGGTAGCGGCCGGTGCCGAAGAACCTTGCCACCGACTCCGTGATCCGGCCGAGCGCATCGGGGTCCACCCGCAGGGTGGGCAGCCGCGACGTGCGCGGAGTGTAAAGCCTTTGCCGTGCCGAGTGATCGGTCACCATGACCCTCCCGACGGGGTCCCGGCGACATCCAACGCCGGCTCGTCGATGCTTTCCCGCCAGTCGTGCGGCAGCAGGTGGTCCAGCACATCGTCGACGGTGACCGCCCCCAGCAGGTGGTTCTGCTCGTCGAGCACCGGCCCGCAGATCAGGTTGTAGGCGGCGAAATAGCGGGTCAGTTCGG
>NZ_JBYCKY010000580.1:0-1022 GCF_057473605.1 Mycobacterium sp. TH-M82
CGACGTCGCCGCGGCCGCGGCCATCCGCGCGGTGCTGCGAGCGGTGGTGTCCCGCAGCGGCTGCGCCGTGATCCTGATAACCCATGACCTGCTGGACGTGTTCACGCTGGCCGACCGGGTCCTGGTGCTGGAGTCGGGCAGGATCTCCGAATTCGGTCCGGTGGCCGAGGCGCTGACGGCCCCCGCAGCAATTTCGGAGCGCGTATCGCCGGTGTCAACCTGGTCAATAGCGCCATGGGACTCGACCGCACGGCAGTCCGCGCAACACCGTCGAGCAGACCGTCGCCAAGCTCGACACGCGCGGCTCGGCGGTATTGGTGCGCGGCCGCGAGCAACCCGACGGCGCGCCCGGCGTGTCCGCACGAGTCACCGTCGAGGCCGTCGCGGAATTGCGGCTGACCCCCGGGGAACGGGTGTGGTTCAGCGTCAAGGCCCACGAGGTCGCCCTGTATCCGGCACCGCGGCGACACCTCGGCTGACGAGCGGGCGCGCTGACCAATTGCCGCAGGGACCACACGAGAAAAAGCGCATCACATTGTCAGCAAGCCACCCTTGCGTCACAGCCGTAACGCGGTAGGTTCGTCGCCATGGATCGGGAGGACCTGAACTCAACGCGCCGCAGGAGACTGTGGGCCACCCTGGCGATTGCGGTCGTGACCAGTGTCAGCGCCGTCGGTATCGCTCTGCCGGCGACCTCGAAGGCCGATCCGGAACCCGGGCCACCGCCGGCCACCACGGCCGCCCCCGCGCCCTCGCCTTCACCCGCGCCCGCCCCGGGTGACCCGAATGCGGCGCCCCCGCCGGCCGACCCCAACGCGCCGTCCCCGCCGCCGGCCGACCCCAACGCGCCGCCCCCGCCACCGCCACCGGACCTGCCCCGGATCACGAACGCCGTCGGAGGGTTCAGCTTCCTGCTGCCCCCGGGATGGGTCGAATCGGACGCCTCGCACCTCGACTACGGCTCGGCCATGCTGAGCAAGACCACCGGAGAGCCGCCGATGCCGGGCCAGGCGCCGCCCGTC